>JBBSPP010000007.1:0-19010 GCA_038258625.1 Chitinophagales bacterium | reverse complement strand
CTTCTTCGATGTTGTCGCCTAGTTTTAGGCGTACTAGTTGTGTCATTAATCCGTTTCGGATGTAGCTGTCGAACTCTGCTTTGCCCACTTCAATATTGGGCATCACGCCTATATCTACCAGCTTTTGGTCTGTGATGTAATATAAGGCTACCAAATCCGCGCGTGCTTCTTCGAGTGTGCTGGCATACGTTTTTAATGTTTTATCAGTGGTAGCAACGCCGGGGTTTATTTGTCCGCTAGCGTGGCCAATGCACTCGTGCATATCAGTGTGTAGTTTGCTGCCGAGGTCGCCATATTTTTGGGCGCGATCTACCATTTCTTTTCGGTTTTCAAACTCTTCGAGGAAACCGCTTTTCTTTTTTATATTATCATAAGCATCTACAATATTGCCGAGGTTAACCGATTTACTACCATGGTTTTTTCTGATCCAATCTGCGTTGGGTAAGTTAATTCCTATAGGCGTGCTAGGGGCGGCGTCGCCACTTTCTACTACGGCGTTGATCACTTTTGCATTTATGCCCGTTACGTTTTTCTTTTTGTGCTCTTCTATCAGCGGCGAGTTATCTTCAAACCATTGTGCATTGTCTGATATTTTTGAAATGCGTTTTGATGTTTCTACATCTTTTACATTTACCACACTTTCAAAACTTCCTTTTATGCCAATCGCATCGAGGTACACTTCTATAAATCCATTTATAAAATCGATGGAACTTTCTGTATCATTTACCCAGGCTATGCTGTAGGCGTCAAAATCTTTTAGGTCGCCGCTTTTGTAATATTTTACAAGTAGGTCTATGTGTGCTTTTTGTTTTTCGTTTTCAGCTACGGTGCTTGCTTTTTCTAGCCAAAAAATAATTTTATCAATAGCTGCGCCGTACATGCCGCCGCTTTTCCATACTTTTTCATACACATTTCCGGCGCTATCTTTCATCACTTTGGTGTTGAGACCCCAGCTTGGTTGGTCGCCTGTGCTTGGGAATTTTGCGTAGTATGCTTCTACTTCTTTTTGGGTTACACCTTCGTAAAAATTATTTGCGCTCTCGGCTACATTGTCCACATTGTCATCTTGGTTTACACATTTAGGTTCAAATTTTAGGTCGAACATGATGGTTTCCATACGCGCCAAAAAGTTTTCTACGGTTTCGCCATCAGCTAAGGGGAAACCAGTTTGGTCGCTTTCCATAGCTATATTTTTGAAATAATCGTAGCTACATTCGGGTACAAATTTTTCGTTTCCGTAGTGATGAAAATAGCCGTTGCTAAACCAAAATCGGCCGCAGTACTCTTCAAACTTTTTCCAGTCATCTGAAGATTTATTGCCCTCATAAGTGCCATAAATATTTTCTATAGTTTTTCGTACGGTTAATCCATACTTACTTTTTTGATCATAAATAATATCGCGTCCGCTAAGGGCAGCTTCGTATAAATAATACAAAAGTTCATGTTGCTTTGGCGTTAGTTCATCCCAACCAGGAATGTTGTAGCGCAGTATTTTTATATCGGCAAATTCTTCGGCTTCGAC
Source organism: Chitinophagales bacterium (assembly GCA_038258625.1). Lineage (GTDB taxonomy): Bacteria > Bacteroidota > Bacteroidia > Chitinophagales > Chitinophagaceae > JAGNRR01. Next base: position 17,488 of record JBBSPP010000007.1, on the reverse strand, counting down.
ATCAAATTTGCCAATGGTGCCGCTTTGGTTGGATGAGTTGCAACTGTAGATTGCTAAGGGTAATATCATAAGTAAAAGGAAACGTTTCATGTATGTGTTTATTTTAAGTTCGTAAAGGTAGGAAATTTAAATTCCAATAGGAAAATTCCAAATTTCAATAAATTGATTCTTTAAATTTCGAAGGAAATACAATGGTGAGATATTTTATTCAAAATGCCGAAATATTTTATAGGCAAGTAACAAGTCAGTTTGATAGTAGCGAGAATTGTAGGTTACGTCATGTACCAAGATTTGTTTGTCTTTTGTAGTGATTGTGTTTATTGTTTCATATTGGGGCATTTTACCAAAGGGGTAGGTAAATCTTAGCCCAAGCAAAGCTTGCTTATTTTTTTTGCCGATCTTAATTTCTTTATAAATTCCTGTGTTTAAGCTTAGTTGTCTAAAGCTAGGCAAAAAATTGCTAGGATAATTTGCACTTAAAAGACTTGCAAAATTGTAAGAATATTGTGGCGTACCTACAATACTATACCCACCACCCGTTTGCACATGGCTAAATATATCAATGCTGCCGCCCAAGTTTATAAATAGTTTTTTAGCAATGCGCTGATTCCAACCCAGTCCTACTGCATACTTTGTAAATCCCTGTTGGGCATGAGTGTAAGATACAGGATCTAAATGTCCAAAAAATTGCGTTTGATACATTTTTTGTTGCACACCGCTGATGCGCACGCTTAGATTAACTTTCGAATTTTCTGACAAGGTATAAAAAAAATTTAGCCCCAATAATATGTTCGGGTTTAGTTTTTCCATTCGAGCGTTGGCAGCGTCAGAAGTTTTTCCATTAGTATAATTTAATATTGGGCAAAACTCCAGCGCGAGGCTTAGTTTTTCCTGTTGTGAAAATATAGGTGTTGAAATAGCTAGAAGGCATGCAAGGCAAAGAAGCTGTTGAGAAATGTTTTTCATTGATAATAGAAAGTACATGCCTCTAACGTCAATTGCGCAGAAATATTATATTTCAAAATGCAACGAATAAAAGTGCTGATAAAAAGAAAACAAAAATATCAAATGCATCTAGCATTTAAAATACCTTATCAGTTTATGAAGCGAACTGATTTGTTGTCAAAACCATTGCACTTTATTATCGAACGACTATTTTTTCCCAGGCATACTTATTATCATTGCTTTGGATTTTACAAAAATAAACTCCCGGACTTAGGTCTTTAACCGCTATTGTTTCCATGTTCATTTTAGAAACATTGAAACGTTCAATGACTTTTCCGCTTATATCAACAATGTCAATTTGGTTGATGGAGGATTTTTTATTTATACGGATTGAAAAATTACCCGATGTTGGATTTGGAAAAATGTCAAAATAGTTATCTATTGATTTTACGTCTGTATTTGCTGTAGGTGCATTCGATGTAAAACAGACAGGTGCTGCACTCCAAGGGCTTACGTTGGTACCTGAGCATGCACTTCTAATGTATGCACACATGGAGGTATTGGATGCTACACCGCTTACTGTAAAAGGGTTGGTTGATACACCAGGATGAGTAGGAACACCAGTAGGTGTAAAATTTAATGGGCCTACTTCCAAATCCCAAAGAGTAGCAGTGGGTGAATTATTATCTGTCCATGATAGGTCGGCAGAGCTTGATGTTGTGTTTGAAAAATTAATATTGGTGGGTGTTTGGCATGGCGGTGGCGGTGTTGGAAGAGTTGTTGCGCAGGTGGATGCTGTCCAAGGGCTCGTACTCGTTGCTGAGCAATCACTTCTTATGAATAAACAATATGTGGTGTTCGGCAATAATCCTGCAATGGTATATGGATTGGTACCTGCCGTAACAATTGGCACGCCAGTAGGTGTAGCGCCTTGCACAATAATTTCTACACCCCAATTTGTGGCTGGAGGTGTATTTATTTCATTCCAACTAAAATCAAAACTAGTCTGAGTAATATTTGTGATGGTCACATTTGTTGGTGTAAGGCAAGTTTGTGCAATGGCTGTAAATGTTACAAGAATAGCCACGAGGAGAGTGAAGATTTTTTTCATTGAGATATAATTTTAGTTAAAGGTAAGAAATTTATTTTGGTCTTACAAGATGGATAAATTTTATAAACTCTCTAAACGATTCCTAAACTATTTTCAATTTTTTTTTATATACATTTGCCCCCTTATGAAATTTAGCGATTTAGTTTCCATATCAGGATTGAGTGGTTTGTACCAATTGATGGGCACCAAAGCAGACGGTGCGATAGTGAAAAATTTTGACGATGATAAAACACTTTTTGTGGCTGCGCGTAAGCATGAGGTAACACCCTTGGATAGTATAGAAGTTTATACGCAGACAGACAATGTGCCATTGCGCGAGGTATTTAGCACATTCAGAAAGAATGAAGGCGAAGTAAAAGAAGTAGCGGTGCATAAAGAAAGCAATAAAATAATTCAAGAAACATTTGCAAAATTATTTCCTGATTATGATGCAGGCCGTGTGTATGCCAGCGACATGAAAAAAATGTTGAAGTGGTATGGAATTTTGAAAAAATTGGATTTGTTAGATTCGTTGGAGGTAAAAGCCGAGGCTGAGGAAAGTGCTGATGCTAAGGATGCAAAAACGACAAAAGCAAAGACGACCAAAAAGCCAACTGCAAAGGGAGCTGCTTTGCCTAAAAATACCGGCAAGAAAGCACCATCAACTATTATGCAGGCTAAGAAAGGATCTTAGGATAATAGATGATGTAGAAGTGAAAACATAAATATTTGACTTTTTAAGGTTTGACATTTGAAATTTAAACCGATATATTTACACCATTAAAAAAATAATAGAAATGAACATACCAGCAGATTTAAAATACACCAAAGAACACGAATGGATTAAAATAGATGGTGACATGGCAACCATTGGTATCACTGACTTTGCGCAGGGCGAGCTGGGTGATATTGTATTTATTGATGTAGATACTTTAGGTCAGGATGTTGCAAAAGATGAAGTTTTCGGCAGTGTAGAAGCTGTTAAAACAGTAAGTGATTTATTTATGCCACTGAGCGGTACAGTAGAAGAAATGAATGATGCATTGGAGGGTGAACCAGAAAAAGTGAATGCTGATCCTTATGGTGCTGGATGGATGGTAAAAATAAAAATTAGCGACGAAAGTCAAATAGCAGACTTGCTAGACGCAGCAGCTTACGAAGCGCTTTTGGGTTAATGATTGAAAGATTAATTTCTAATAAAAGATTAATGATGGTCCTGGCAATTGCTTGGACCATTCTTATTTTCATAGGGTGTTCCTTGCCAGGCAAGGATTTGCCAGCAATTTCCGTCTTTGATCATTTTGATAAGGTGGTTCATTTCACGTTCTTTTTTGTGTTTGCTGTGTTGTGGTCCGCGGCTTTTCCTACATACGCTCAGCAAGGAAAAAGTTCTGCCCTAAAATTGTGGGTTGTAATGATAGCCTTCTCCTTCGCGTATGGTTTTGCCCTGGAGTTTTATCAAATAAATTTTGTACCCGGCAGGAGTTTTGATGTTTGGGACGGTATAGCTGATGGAATTGGTGGGATAGGGGGTTGTTTGTTTGCCAAAAAAATACTGTAACTTCGCTATCCTAAAGAGATAAAATTGGTTAACGTTTGAATAACAAATACGACATAATTATTGCAGGTGGCGGCCATGCCGGTTGCGAAGCTGCAGCCGCAGCGGCAAACATGGGTAGCAAGGTATTGCTCATTACCATGAATATGCAAACAATTGCCTCCATGAGTTGTAATCCGGCTATGGGAGGTATTGCCAAAGGACAAATTGTGCGCGAGATTGATGCGATGGGCGGCTACTCAGGAATTGTATCTGACGAAAGTATGATACAGTTTAGGATGCTTAATCGCAGTAAAGGACCTGCTATGTGGAGCCCGCGTACTCAAAACGATCGAGTTTTATTTGCAATTAAGTGGCGGGAAAAGCTAGAGTCTATTCCTAACCTAGATATGTGGCAAGATATGGTTACAGGCATTCACGTTTCACGTGGAACAAATGGAGAAAATCAGATTGCGGGTGTAAAAACACAACTGGGAGTTGATTTTTATGCAAAAGCTGTTGTGCTGACGTCGGGCACATTTTTGAACGGCGTAATCCATATAGGCAATAAAAACTTCGGTGGTGGCCGTATGGGCGAGAGAGGTGCTACAGGCATTACCGAGCAATTGGTGGAGTTGGGTTTTGAAAGTGATAGATTAAAAACAGGCACGCCTCCTCGACTGGATGGGCGTAGCTTGGATTATAGTAAATTTGAAGTTCAAGAAGGTGACGAAGAGATTGTTGGGTTTTCTTATTTGAATATTGCCAAGCCTAAAGTGCAACGCGCTTGCCATGTAGCTTATACAACTCTGGCAGTTCATGATATATTGCGTACGGGTTTTAGCGATTCGCCCATGTTCACGGGACGTATACAGGGAACGGGGCCCCGATATTGCCCAAGTATAGAAGATAAAATAGATCGATTTGCAGATAAGGATAGGCATCAGCTTTTTATAGAGCCCGAGGGTTGGAATACGGTGGAGATTTATTTGAATGGTTTTTCAACTTCATTGCCCGAAAATGTTCAATACGATGCAATGACTAAAATTCCTGGTTTTGAACACGTTAAAATGTTTCGTCCGGGTTATGCTATAGAATATGATTATTTTCCGCCCACGCAATTACAGTACAATTTAGAAACCAAGTTGGTGAAAAATCTTTTTTTTGCAGGACAAATAAATGGTACCACGGGTTACGAGGAGGCTGCCTGCCAAGGATTAATGGCCGGTATAAATGCGCATCAAAACGTGAGCGACAAAGAACCTTTTACATTGGGGCGCGACGAAGCCTATATTGGTGTATTAATTGATGATCTTATAAATAAAGGTACCGACGAACCTTATCGCATGTTTACTTCTCGGGCAGAGTTCAGAACTTTACTGCGACAAGATAATGCTGATTTACGCCTTAGTGAGATTAGTAATAAACTGGGTTTGGCTAGTGATGAACGCTTACACATGGTGGAGCACAAAATGTCGGAAATAAAAGATGTAAAACAGCGATTCATTAAAAATAGATTTGTACCTAGTGAGATAAATGCTCATTTAGAAAGCTTGAGCTCAACCCCACTCAAAGAGCACTTGACCATACAAAAGGTACTTTGTCGGCCAGAAATCACTTTGCGAAATTTAGAAGAAGGTTCAGAAATGGTAAAAGAACTTTGTGATGGTGTTTCACGTGAAACGTTAGAGCAGGTGGAAATTCAATTTAAGTATGAAACTTATATTCTGAAAGAGCGCGAACTGGCCAATAAGGCTAAGCAGCTAGAAGACCTCATAATACCTGATGGTTTTGACTTTAATAAATTACCATCGATGCGCATCGAAAGTCGGCAGAAGTTTAATAAAATACGCCCTAGAACTATTGGGCAGGCGAGCCGTATAAGTGGTGTAAACCCGACGGATATACAAATATTGATGGTTTATATGGGACGTTAATTTTTTAATGTAAAGAAAATATTTGCAGCTACAGCCATGCTCAATAAATTCATAATTTTACAGTTGTTTTAAAGTGTTTTATTGTCTAAGATATTTAGGAAAAAAAATTAATGGATTTTTTTTAAAAAGATATAAACTCTACTTTTATATGCCGATTTTAATATAAAAGTTTAATGATTTTCGTTACTGTTTATACAAATTAAATGCCTGTATAAAATCCATGTCCAACTAAAGTTTGTTTAACCGCTTTGAGAGTAGAATACATTGATTCATAGTATATTATTTCTAAATAAATTTTCATTTTAGAATGTATTCTTAAATTACTTTGCTCTTCATAATATGAATAGTTTTTAAGGCATTTTATGAACATTCTGAAGGTTTTAAATACCACGCACTATTGGTATGGCAAGCTACACGATTTTTAAAAAAATTTGACTTGTTGTTTCTTAAGGATTGTGGTTTTGTGTATTACTTAAAATCTGAAGTATAATGTAGTATAAATCCTATGCAAGTAATAGTAAAAATTTGATTGAAAATTTGGATAATATCAAATAATGACAGTTCTCAATTTAAAGAGATATTCGCATAGAACTTGAAAGAAAGTATTGGTACAGATTTTTGTATTAATTTACCCCATAAAGTTAGATTTATTAATGAAGGAATTTTCATTTATTTTAATTGTCTATGATTGTTATTCAAAGAAATTAAATTTTTTTTTTAAATATTTGTGAAGAATATTATAAAATTCACTTTTGCTTTTATACATTCACACTTCGCTTTTAAAACTAAACCCTATTATGAAGAATTTTTTGTATCTCCTCTTACTTACTTTGACCCCGTTTGTGCTGAATGCACAAGTTGCTACAGTTGGTACTGGCACAGCAACCTCTAGTGGAAACGGCTCGCCCATTTACCGCTCCAGTAGCACGAGTACTTTCCATTATTCAAAATCTGTACAGCTTTACCGCGCTGCAGATTTGATTGGCATTCCTGTAGGATCAACCATCAATACGATTGCTTTTCAAAAATCTACTGCATTTAATGTATCGGGCACGAATGCATTTACATTAGATATTAATATAAAAAATTCCTCTGCCACAGCTTTGGCAAGTGGTACATCTTGGACGGCAATGACAACGGGCGCTACCTTGGTATATTCTAATACTATAAATAGTGCTAACAATCTTCCTGCCGCTGCAGGTTTTTGGACATTAACATTATCTACACCAATTGTTTATACTGGTGGCTCGTTAGAAATCTATGTAGATTGGAATCCAACGGGTACACTTACGAGTCCCTTTACAGGAGGTGCTTTTTCATGGAATTACACTACTGGATTTCCTGCCCAATCTTTAGGAACTTCAAACAGTGTAGCTATTCCAAATACGACAACATCTTATACTTTAAATGCTTTTCGTTTTAATGCACAATTTGGTTATACTGCACCATTACCATGTACAGGGATGCCAACTGCTGGTACAATTACACCTGCCACGGCTTCAAAGTGTAACTCCGCAAGCCAAATTTTTACTGCTTCAGGTTTTAGTGCAGCTAGTGCGACTACTTATCAGTGGTTGGAGTCTAGCAGTTTAGCAGGACCTTATGTAGCCGTGACAGGTGGTACTGGAGGAACGACAACTACCTATACAACCCCGACCTTGACAGGTACTACTACTATGTATTACCGCATGGCTATTACGTGTACGCCCTCGGCATTGTCTGATACTACTGCAGCCGTTACTTTTAACGTGGGCACTTCGCCTACAATGAGTTTGGCAGCTACACCGCCATCACCTTCTTATTGTGTAGGTAGCACAAATTCTACAGTTTTAGATGCGTCATCTTCTACCGGGGCGGTAACTTATGTATGGTCTCCAGCTGTGGGCCTAAATTCTACCACGGGTAGCATCGTCACGGCAACACCTGCTACCACCACTACCTATGTTGTTACAGGTGCAGATGCTTTTGGATGCTCGGCTACAGCAAGTCAAACAATTTCTTTTAATGCAGCTCCAATTGTTACAGCTTCGGCCACATTGAATGCTGTTTGCGCGGGATCTACCACTACTTTAAATTCCTTTTCTACTGGCGGTTATACACCTTCCACTTTTAATCAATATACTTTCACGGTCGGTACTGACACTGTATATACCATGACGGGAGCGTCCTTGCCACTATCTGCTAGTAGCAATGATGATGCTATTTCGCCAGTGGGTGCACCGGCCAGTTTAAGTTTTCCTTTTAAATATAATAATAGCACGTACACAACGTTTAAAGCTTCGCCCGATGGATTTATAACATTTGGGACTGGTGTGAATGCATTTACAAATAGTCTGGCTGCAATTAGTGCAGCAAATGTGCCCACAATTGCTGCTCTTTGGGATGATTTAGCCACGGGTACTAATGGTTTTGTAAATTACGAAACTGTGGGTACAGCGCCAAACAGAATTATAGTAGTAAACTGGTTTGTAACAGCACCGCGACTTCTTACAGGATCTGCTAATGCAAATTTTCAAATATGGCTATACGAAGGTTCCAATGTTATTGAATTCCATTATGGCGCAGCGGCAATTGGTACTACATCAAGTGCATCTATCGGCTTATCGGGCAATACGACTGGCACCGAAATGTTGAGTGTAACACCAGTGGCCAATACAACTAGTACGACAACTGCAAATAACGCAATTACTACATTACCAGTAGCGGGTACAAAATATACCTTTACGCCTTCGCCACCAGTTCAACCAATTGTTTCTGTTGCTTGGACGCCAACCGCCGCAGTGGTAAATCCGACTTCGGATACTACGGCAACCACGGCAATAAATAGTACCACAATATTTACAATCACTGCAACTGATGCAATAGGTTGTACTGGTACACAATCCGTAACCGTTACTGCCAACCCATTGGGCGCGTCTACGGCCAGTGCTACGGATAGTACTTTGTGTGCGGGAGACTCTACACAACTAAACGCTGCAATTGTTGGTGGCGGTGCACCATACACTTACTCATGGTTTCCTACTACTGGTATGCCAGCAGGGGCAGATACTTTAATGAACCCAATGGCAGCACCTGGTAGTACTACAACCTATACGGTAACGGTGACTGATGCTTGTGCTTCTTCAACCACATCTTCGGTAATTATAACAGTTAATCCGCTACCAACAGTAGTGGCTACAACTTCAAAAACCTTGGTTTGTGCCAATGACTCTGCAATGCTAAATGCCACGGGTGCGGATACATACGTATGGACACCTGGTAATTTAATTGGTGCCGTGCAAACAGTTATACCAACGTCAAACACAAATTATATTGTTACAGGGACTGATGCTGTCTCTGGTTGTATTGGTAGAGATACAATTTCGCTTATGGCAATTGCTCCTTTTTACACAAAAGCAATTGCAAATAAATTTTCAATATGTTCCGCAGATACGGTTATGTTAAATGCAACGGATTCTATCCCGCCTTTACCATATTGTAGTTCAAATTTTACTAATGTAACGTTTGAGCATGTAACCAATGTAACGTTTGAAACTATTAATAATACGACGGTTGGCATCTCCGGAGGCCCAGTAAACTATACTAGCCAAGTAGCAAATGTGGTGGCAGGAACAGCTTCTACACTTTCGGTATCTATTCAGCCGGATGCTTTAGAGTATGTTTATGCCTGGATTGACTGGAATCAGAATGGAATTTTAAATGATGCTGGAGAGGAATATGTTGTAGCCAGTAGTGTATCTACTAGCGGTCCTTTTACACTAAATATTACACCACCTCTAACAGCAGTAAACGGCCCAACAAGAATGCGTGTAATGTTGGATTATAATAATAACTTACCAGATCCTTGTAGAAATGCTACGTATGGTGAAGCCGAAGATTATACTGTAAATGTAAGTGGCGGAGTAGCGCCACCAGCCGCACCACCTTACACTTATAGTTGGCAGCCAGGAAGCCTTACAGGCGCTATGCAAACCCTGAACCCAAATATGACTACAACCTACGTAGTTACTCAAACGGATACCAATACTTGTAAAGCGTTAGATTCTGTAACAATAAATGTAAACCAACCAGCTATAGTAGCTACGCCAGGTACACAATCTATCTGTGCGGGCGATACTACTGCGGTAATTATTACTGCTGCTGGAGGCACTACTTATACGTGGACTCCGTCAACTGGATTAACTTTAAATGCAAATGGCGATACTGCCTTCGCATTGCCAGCTAATACAACAATTTACACCGTAAGTGGAACAGATACTAACAATTGTGCAGCTTCTGCTATGGCAACGGTAATCGTTTCGCCTTTGCCTATCAAAGATAGCCTCACCGCTTCGCCAGCTGCGGTATGTCAAAATAGTACATCACAATTAAATGCATATTTCTTAGCAGACTTACAAACATTTGATAAATATAGTTTTGCAAGTACTACAGGTGCTACGCTTGATTCTATGAACGGGGCAACTACAATTGTTATATCCGCTGTGGACGATGATATTAGTGTTGTGCAAAATATTGGCTTCAACTTTGTTTATGACGGTGTAGCTTTTACTCAATTCAAAGCTTCGCCAGATGGTTATATAACGTTGGGTAGTGCAGGCGTAAATGATTTTAGCAATAGTATCGAATTTCCAAATTCAGGCAATACTCCATCGCTTTTCCCATACTGGGATGACTTGGCAACTGGTACAGATGGTGCAGTAAAAATGCTTGTAACCGGAACAGCTCCTAACCGTATTTTAAAAGTTGATTGGATAGTAACAGCCCCTCGTAATACTACAGGACCAGCCAATTCAAATTTCCAAGCTTGGTTATACGAAGGATCAAATAATATAGAATTTAGATATGGTGCTGCTAGTCCTGGAACTTCCTCATCGGCTTCCGTTGGCTTGTTAGGCAATGGTCCTACACCAATAGCTCATTATCAATCTATCACAACATCAAGCAATACAACGAGCACTAGTACGGTAAATAATGGCAATACAACGCTTCCTGCCGCTGGAATGATGTACAGCTTTATGCCTCCGGCTACTATTACAAATTATGTATGGTCTCCATCAGCTGCCGTTGCGAATCCAACAAGTGCTTCTACAGTTACTACGCCTATTGCAGCTACAACTACTTACACCATTACAGCAACAAATGCTGCGGGTTGTATGAGTGTGGATAGTGTTACAGTAAGCGTAAATCCATTAGGAGCCGCTACAGCCGTAGCATCAATTGATACAATTTGTGCGGGTGATACTACTACACTAAACGCTGGAATTACAGGCGGTGGTACACCATATACTTATGTTTGGACACCAAATACTGGTATGGTAGCAGGAGCAGATTCTACGCAAACACCTATGGCAGCACCCACTAGCACTACAACCTATACTGTGACAGTAACGGATGCTTGTAATAGTACGGCTACTTCTAGTGTTACGGTTACCGTTAATCCTGCACCAGTTATAACAGCCTCGGCTAGTGATAGTACGCTGTGCCAAGGAGACTCAACTGTTCTCACCGCTTCTGGTTCAGGGCCGCTCTTTTACATTTGGAATCCTGGAAATTTAGTGGGTGCTGTGCAAACGTTTACGCCTACAGTAAACACCTCTTATACTGTAATAGTGCAGGATACAAACACAGGTTGTACTTCATCTATTTCTATACCAATTACAGTTTTTCCACAGGCTTATGTGGTAGCAACTGCTAGTACAACAGCAACGATTTGTGCAGGCGATTCAGTAAATCTAAATGCTACAGATTCTGTACCACAACTACCATATTGTACCTCAATACCAGGTAATACCGCTGATGGTAAAATTGATACAGTAATGTTTGCAGGAGTGACAACTGGCAGTTCGCCAACGACTCCTGAAGATTATACAGATTATACATCTGTAGTAATACCAGTAATAGGTGGCACCACTTATCCATTAATTGTAAGAAACGGTGGTTCTAATAGTATTCACTATGCTTCTTGGTTAAAAGTTTATATAGATTATAATCAGAATAATAATTTTGATGCATCCGAATTGGTGTATGACTTTGGTCCTACCACCTCTTTAAATGGCATTCCTGCCACTACAGTTAACATTCCTACCACAGCACTTAATGGTCAAACTCGTATGAGATTGGTTTACGCAGAGGCCGGAACGGCTACAAACTTTAGTGCTTGTGGGACTTATCCACTTTCTTTTGGAACGGGATATGGTGAAACAGAAGATTACACTGTAGATATTTCAGGAGCAACTGCACCCCCTGCAGGACCAGTTTACACGTACACATGGATGCCGAGTAATTTAAACGGTGCACCTCAAACAGTTTTGCCTAATGATACAACAACTTATATTGTAACTCAAACTGGTGTAAACGGTTGTAAAGCGATGGATTCTGTTACAATAAATGTTGCACCTACGCCAACATTGGCTTTATCTCCTAGTCCAAGTGCTTCTGTTTGTACTGGCGATACGGTTACACTTATGAGCGGTGCGGCTGGTTTTACAACCTTAACTTGGAACGGAAACATGACTGCAGGACTTGATACCACAATTGCACCCGTCGTTGGCGGTACTTACACTGTAGTGGCAACAAATGCTACCAGTGGATGTTCGGCTACTGATTCTATTTTAGTAACTGTAAATTCGCCATTGCCTTTTGATTCCATTGTAGCATCTGCTACTACGGTTTGCGCTACAGATACGGTATCTATACAAGCTTACCCTGGCGTAATCAATATTTTGTGTAATCCATCTTACAGCAGCGGCACAGGCTTCGGAGATTTTATTGATTCAGTAGGCGGAATATTAAATAATGCAACTGGGGCATCGGCATCTCCATATTTTACTTATTATACCACACCAACAGCTACAATTGTAGCTGGTACGCCAGATACATTGTATGTAAAACTGGGTACTTATACTAGTAATGATGTAGCCGTTTGGATTGATTATAATCAGGATAATGTATTTGATGCCGCCGAAAAAATTGGCGAATTTGATAACCAAAGTGCAGGCGCTATTGTTGCATTTGGTGTCAATGCTCCTATATCAGCTTTTAATGGTGTAACGCGCATGCGCATTCAAGAAGCCGACCAAGGTACTATAGGCGGAATGCTACCTTGTACTGCATACTCGTTTGGTGAAACCGAAGATTATAATATTACCATTACTGGAGGTGCCACCTTACCTGCGCCTTCTCCTGGCTTCACATCAATTGCATGGAGCCCAGCTACATATTTGAACACCACTAGTGGTGCAAGCGTAGTAGCACAAGGTATTGCCGCAAATATTACATATACCGTTGTAGGCACAAATGCTGCAGGTTGTACCACGATAGATTCGGTATCTATTATTGTAAATCCTTTGCCTACGGTTGTGGCAAATGCAAGTGCAACAGCTGTATGCCCTAATGATAGTGTAACGCTAACGGGCAGTGGCACGGCTGCTGTTTATGATTGGGATAATGGTGTGCTTAATGGTATAGCTTTTCCAGTACCAGCTACTACCACTTATGTGGTTACAGGTACAGCTTTTAACGGTTGTATGGCGAAAGATACGATCGTTATCACTGCTAATCCAGTACCTATGTTGACTGTAATTGTTGATTCAAATGAATCTTGCCCAGGCACGGCAAATGGTCAGGCTCATGCAGTATCGCCGGGAGCGGAGGTTTCGATTTTTGAAGAAGGATTTATAACAGCACCTTCAGCTTCATCAACACTTCCTAATGCGGCTGCGCCTGGTTGGACAAGAAATGGCGGCGGAAGTCTTCAATGGAGTATAGATAATAATGGTGGCAATAGCTCTAGCACGGGTCCTAATTCGGGAGCAAATACTCCAGGTTATTTATTCTTAGAAACATCTTCAACGGGTACACCTGATACATTAATTTCTCCGTCAATTAATTTAACGACAGTTGCAACCCCGATAAGTTTACGATTCTTTACACATATGTATGGCGCTACCATAAATAAATTGGAGCTATACATTGATAATGGAACTACACTGACTCAGGTCTTTTCTGATTCTGGACAAATACAGACTTCCAGTAATGATCCTTGGACTCCACGCTTGGTTAACTTAGATGCTTATGCAGGGCAGACAATTGTACTTAAATATGTAGGTTACCGTGGCACGTCATTTACGGGTGATATTGCGGTTGACGATATCAAAGTATTTAATCAATTACCAAATTCTTTGTTATGGTCAACATCGTCAACGAATGATACCATATTTGGCCTGTCAGCAGGAACATATACTGTAACAGCAACGAACAGCTTTGGTTGCACATCAACAGATAGTGCAGTAATTACTACTTTACAAACTGCTCCAGCGGCGCCTTCTATAACTACAATTGATCCACTTTGTATAACAGGTACTGGTAGTATAACGGTTGACACTCCTTCGGGAACTGGTTTTGTATATGGCTTAAACGGTATTTATCAATCGTCGCCAATGTTCGACACCATAGCAGGTACTTACGCCATTACGGCTAGAACAGTAATAGGTGGTTGTACTAGTTTGCCAACAACGGCTGTACTCAATTCAAATAGTGCTCCCTGCGAAGCCAATATTACGTTGGGGGTAACCACTATTATGCCTTCAATATTAATTGGTGATTCGTCAGTGATTAATTTCCGAATAAACAATATAGGGACAACACCTACGAATGACACCATTAATGTAACCATCGGTAAACCTACAGATGGCACACTTATACTTTCGATACCCGCAGGTTGGTCAGTTGTAACGAATAATTCGGCTATTATCCAGCTTACTACTACAAATGTGATACAGCCAGGGATTGCGAATTCGGTAATTATACCAGCTGTTTACCAACACAATGGTACACCATCGTCTTCACTGAAATCTGCCTTGATATTAGCCGATCCAGGTTCAGGAGGAGAAGTTATAACAAACGATAATTCTAGTGGAATCTTTATTCAAGTAAACTAATTCACCAAAAAAGAAAAATAATTATGAAAACACAAATTTTAATTTTATGTGCATTATCTCTTTTCTTGGCAGATAATGTTCTTGCTCAAGGTAACTGGGTTAGCGCAGATCAAAATGTTTCGAGTGCGGTAGCAACTTCAACAGGTCAATTATCCGTGTCGGGTAGTTACACATGGAATGGTACGGTTGCTTACAGCAATGATAAACATGTGGCTACCTTGACCTATGCTCTCCCACCTAGTCTTGTAGCATTAACGGGTACACCCAGTTTAGTATATGCTAGTAACAACTCTCCTGTGCAAGGGGTCAACTTTACGAATACCACTCGGGCATGGCAATGTACCTTTGGCTCTGGCACAAGTTTTACGCCAGGTACAAAATTGATTTTTGGTATTAGTAATATGGAAATACAGGACGATAAGGCTTATACTAATCAAATGGCTTCTCATTTTATTTCTTTTTTATCTAGCCCAGCAAATGAACTGATGCTAGATAACTCGGCCACGGCTATATTCCAAACTACCATCAATGGACCATTACCTGTTGCTATTGTTGATTTTTCAGTTACTAAACAAGAGAATTCCGATTTGGTTAAATGGACCACTTTATCTGAAAGCAACAGCAGCCATTTCAACGTACAAAGGTCTTTAGATGGCAATAACTTTGAGACATTAGAAACTGTAAAAAGCAAAGCCGTTGGTGGTGTAAGCACTTCATCGCTAAACTATTCTTATGTAGATGATGCCCCGCAGTTGGGTCACAACTATTATAGGTTGGAGCAAGTAGATTTAGATACAAAAGTGAACTATACTAAAACGATAGACATAATTTGGGGTGCTGCTGGTAGCGTTGTAACAATTTATCCCAATCCAACTTCAGACTTTATCAATGTAGATATCTCTACTAGTAAGATAACGCAAACAGAAATAAAGTTGTTAGACTTGAGCGGCCGTGTAGTAAAAAGTGTTATTGCGCAAACAAAAAAAGGGGTAAACAATATCAGGCTTGATATGACCGAAGTAGCAATTGGTGTATATGGCATACAGATATTTGAAAACAACAACTTGACCCTCTCTAGTAAAGTGCGAAAAAACTAGCGGCTTATAGTTGATAAAAAAAACAAGAATATGAAGAATAAATTTTTAATAATTGTCTGTTCACTATTTATGATGTCCACTATTGCAAAAGCAGATTGGGTTGCTGGTAATACAACTGTTCGGCCAGGATCGCCCATTACAGCTTGTGTAGAAATGGAAGCAGAAGGTACATTTTCGTGGTTTTCCGTATTGCCATATGCTAATGACATTTCAGTGGCTACATTCAAAATTTTACTGCCCAATGTAGTACTAGCCTCTACGGGTACACCTACAATGGTCGATTTAGCTACCAATACACCGTATCCAAATGTTACATTTAATTTGAGCACAACGCCCGGTGGGTCAGCGTGGGAAGCAACCTTTGGTACTGGCACTATTGTAGCACCTTTTACAGTACTGGTGTTTAAAGTGTCCAATTTAAAAGTCATGGATACCACCAAAAATGGTTTATTGATGTCCAATACGATTGAATTTTTATCGTCACCAGCTAATGATGCTGCGGGTAATAATGGGTCATCGGTTAACTTTAGTATCGCTGCCAATCCTACAGGTTTGGCTCCCATTACGTCAAACGATAGTTTGATACAAGCTGATGGTACTACCATTAGTTACTACGATTCAGGTTGTTTTTTAATAGCTACTGTAAATGATAATGCCGGCGGAAACACACTTGGTGCAACAGTTTCAACCGTTAATTTGGGTGCTACGGCAGGTGTTCACAATGGCCAGCCTTTTGTACGCAGATGGTATCAGATAACGCCAACCAATAATGGGCCAGCCACAGTAACAATTTATGCCAATCAATCAGATTTTGATAATTATAATTCGGTAGTAGCAGCGCCTTATGATAGTTTGCCTAGTACGGGCAGTAATACTGATCCCAAAATTGCGAATATTCATGTAACCAAAAATGATGACGGGGGGCTATCCGTCAATCCAATTGTATTGATCCCTACAAGCGTGAATTGGAATGGAACTTATTGGGAAATCACAGTGGCTACACCTGCCTTCAGCCAATTTAGAATACACTCTGCCAACCCTGCAAACACGCCTTTATCTGTGCAGTACAAAGAATTTACGGTTGCTAAACAAGCCACTGCTGATTTGGTAGAATGGACAACCTTCAATGAAAAAAACAATAGTCGCTTCAACGTACAACGCTCGGCAGATGGAATCACATTTGAAACATTGGGTCCTGTAAATAGCAAAGCTGTAAACGGATTGAGCGTAAGTGAATTGAACTATAATTTTCTGGATGAAAATCCACAAATTGGCCATAACTATTATCGCCTAGAGCAGGTAGATATGGACAATAGCAAAAACTACACCAAAACCATTGATATTATATGGGGAGCTGAGGGTAGCGTGGTTTCTATTTATCCAAACCCAACTAAGGATTTTGTGAACATAGATTTATCAACCGATAAAGTATCGCAAGTAGAAATTAAACTGTTGGATATGAGCGGCAGAGTAGTGAAAAGTGTATTAGCCCGAACAGCAAAAGGCATGAATTACATCAAGCTAGAATTGGCCGAATTGGCAACTGGCGTGTACGGTGTACAGATTTATGAAAATAATAAACTATCTCATGCAAGCACAGTTCGTAAAAATTAGAAAATACTTTTAATTAGAATAATAGCCCCGACTTTTCTGGTCGGGATTTTTTTTTGCGAAAAATACCCGCTCTTATTTGGTTTATGTTGAATACGATTTTTATTGAAAAAAATCATTACGGTATTTATCAAAAACTAGAATCTCCACATCACAGCCTTTTGCAAAGCTTCAATTATATTTTTCTATAAAGAGATAACTCAAGGCCAAATCTCTATTTACAGCATAGATAGAATCCATGGAATCAAAATCAGCAAAACCATACTATCAAAAACTAAAGAAGCAAACCTCCAGCAATAATATTATTGATGAAGATGAAAACCGTTTACTAT
>JBBSPP010000006.1:0-19600 GCA_038258625.1 Chitinophagales bacterium | reverse complement strand
TATTTAATCGTAATCAAAACCACCATACCTGGACTTTTTGGAAACTATGCTAGCCGTTAATTAACTCTACTGTTTTATGCCAGTAAAAAAATGAAGATTTATCTGCTTGTCTTTTGAGCTTGTTTAAGAAACTCCAATCAGGCTGTTCGATATTTAATTCTTTTATATCTTGTCCTGCATATTTTAATAATGGGCTCATATCATTATGCAATAATTTAGTAACCAAATAACCTATACGTGCTACGGCTGGCACAGCGTCATCAATTCTAAAATTGCTAGCCATTAAAAAGCCAGTACCAAAAGCTCTGATGCCGCGCTGCAATTCGTCAAACTTTTTCTTATCCTCATGGGTGTTTACATCACGTTTTGTAATAATAAGGCAAGTGTCAAATGTATCTTGTAGCACATCTGTTGGAGTTAGATGTTTATCCTGGTTTTTATTTTTTCGGTATGCAATTTCTTGATTAGCAAAAGCCAGATAGCTAGCGGCTACAATTTTTATATCTTCAATTTTTTCAAATAGTTTATTAAGATCAAAAAGTTGTTTGCAAATTTCCATCGCAAAAGGTTGCTTGTCGGCTCCCTTAAAATATGGAATGCCAATGGTGTTGGGTGCAAAGGCGGTCAGTTTATCTCCGGTTATAGAATCAATAGACGGGACATTGACAAAAGTCTCACCTTCGGTTTCTATCCATTTTGTTTTAATGGGTGTTTCAATCTTTTCGGGGTATAACGAATCTTCTATGAGAACATCTAATAATATGGTGCCGGAATATTTTTGATTGGCTACAGAATCAAAAGCAAAGGAATAATGCGCTTTGGGAACTCCTGTTTTATAACTGCGATGTTTATCTAGTTCGTACGATTTAAATTTAGACGTTTCAATTACCTTGTTTAGTATTTCCTCTAAGGTTTTTCTGTCCACGCTACAAATAATGTCAATGTCAATTGAAAATCTGTTTCCTTCTTCTAGCAAGAGTACAAGACTTGTGCCACCTTTAAATACAAAATCTAATCCATTAATTTTTATCTGCTCCAGGAGGTGCAAAGCATAAATCATTTTTTCGAGAATGACTTTGTCAATTTGCTTATGTGCGTTTTGTTTTTTGAAGGCACCTATCCATGCTTCAGTAAAGCAATGTTCTTTTATCATGCTACAATGTCTTTTAAGAGGTGAGGCATATTGTTGGTCATAAATTGTTTGATGTCCTGCTCTCGGTCTCTGCGTTTTGCGTAGCTAAATAATTTGGTGTAATTCAGTGTATAATTTTTTAATACATTTTCATATACATTCATCAGTTCACTACCTTGATAAAAATAGAAAAGTTTGTTTTCTGTAAAAAGATCAACGAGTATTTTTTCGAGTTGAGGAGTGTATATTTTAGTTTTATTTTCTGTCCTTTTAGAAATTGGTGATCGGGTGATTAGTTTTTTAATAATCACGGGTTGCTGACTTTCGGAAATATAAAAGTCAATAGCTTTTTCATCAGGGTTTAGGTAAAAGTCAAATCTAAAAGAGTCTTTTAATTCGTAAAAAAGAGATTCAACAAAATCTTTTTCAATTTCTATGATGATTAATTTTTTGGCTGATTGGTGTTGTGAGAATTCATTTATCCAATCGGTGTTCCAAATACAATATTTTACTTCTCCAAATTGTTCAAAAATTGCTTTCCCAAGTTTTAGAAGTTCGGCCGAAATGTCAGGCTTGTATTTTGGTTTGTACGATATGGTGTAATAACCTCTTTGAATTGATTTTATTATATCCTTTTTTTTAAGGTCATATATTCGCCAGCCTAAAGTGCCTTCTTTGAGGCCTGGCTCGTAATACCTAAAAAAATCAAATAGCTCTTCTCGGGAAAAAGTTTCTCTTTCCCGAAATTCTTCTATGAGTTTATTTTCAATGATTTTAGGCACTTTGTGATCTAATTTATGCCAAAGATACTAAATATTGGCAAATATTAGAAAACAAAAAAATGCCAGTAAATTGAATTACTGGCAAATATTAGAAATGTTGAACAAAGAGCCAAAAGATGAAATAGCCGTGATTGGAGAGGAAATTCTTTTGCTTCTTCAGCAAAAGATTGGAATGGATAGCCCGAGACCAAAGCTTAAAATATAGAAAAAGCTAAATGCTCCAAACCATTATTTAGTCGTAATCAAAACCACCTTGCCATGATATTTAGTTTGTAAACTGTACGCATCATTTTGGGCAATTACTTTCAAAAAATCTTGTGTGTCCTTTATGTCGGCATTGTCTACGTATATCAAGGTATTGTCATGAAAATTGGGTTCCAACATTTTGAATAAAGGCAAATACAAATCTTTCCAACCATCGAGGAATAATAAATCTATGGGCTCTTTATGATATGCTAGCGTTTGCATAGCGTCCCCAATTCTTACATCTATCAGTTTGTGAACGCCGGCTTGTTTAAAATTTTCTTTGGCTTTTTGCGCTTTAGATTCTATAAGTTCTGTGGTAATGATTTTGCCACCAGTTTCTAAAACGCCTCGTGCCATAAACAAAGCAGAGATGCCAAAAGAAGTGCCAAACTCTACAATGTTTTTGTAGTTGTTTTTCATTATGAGTTGCGCAAGGTATTTTCCTTGGTCTTCGGATATAGAAAGATAGGCATCTTTAAAATCGGTGGGTTGCATGGGTCTGAAAATACTTTTGGCCGCACCTTTTATTATTTTTACTTTGTCGTATTTCGAGTCTGCAAAAAGTTGTGTAAGGGTGGTGTCTATATTTTGTTGTGTTGTTGTCATGATTATATTATTTGTTTGTAATGCAAAGTTTCGAAGCCTTGCCAAAACAAATTATATCAATCTGAGACATAAAATGGTAAATGTGGGAATTACGAAATGTGTTGTACTCTAAAATCCTTGGGCGTGGTGTTCATTTTCTTTTTGAAGAACTTGGTAAAGTTGGTTACTTCATCAAAGCCAAGGTCAAAAGCAATTTCTTTGAAACTATAGTTGGTACTGACTATGGCGCGCTTGGCCTCTAGAATTACGTATTGGTCTATGAAAAATTTGGCGGTGTTGAAGGTGAATTCTTTTACTACCTGATTCAAGGTTTTGGTAGAAATAAAAAGCTGACTGGCGTAGTCTTTTACATTGCGGGTGGTGGTATATTTTGATTCTACTAAGTTTTTAAATTCTATGAATGTAATATACTGTTTAGAATTGTGTGGCGATTTGTCTATTCGCGAGTTGCGCTCTATCCTTAGTAAATACAATTCCAACATCACGGCTAGGATATTTATTCGAGCATAGGTATCTGTTGATTTTAGCTCTTGTTTTACTTGTTTCAGAAAATCTTGATTTGCGGCCTTGTCATTATTTAAAGGCGTAGCCAAATGATAATTGTATAGGTGTGCAATAAGTTTGGTAGTGGATTTTGAAAAATAATTCATTACAAAATCTTCGGTAAAAACAATCAGAAAACCTTCGTACTTCGGGTTTTTTTGAAAAGCATGAACCTGACCTTTTGCAATTTTGAGTACTGTTCCTTCTTTTAGTTTATAATCTTTTAAATCTATCTGGTGCTTGCCGGTTCCTTTGGTTACAATCAGCAAAGCAAAAAACGAAATGCGATTTGGCAGCGAAGGGTTGTGGTCTTTAATAGCATCAAAGCGCGCAAATAATTTTGACAAATTAATAAAGTCAAAATCAGTTTTATTGACTTCGCTTTGGAATGATATGTTTGGGATGTTGTTCAAAAGCGCAAATACGGTTTCTATTGAATTGTAAATTTATCATTTGTGAGAATATTAATTATGAATTTCAGATATTAAGAATAAGAGTTTTTTATCTTATTCAAATTGCTTCGGCTTACAATTT
Source organism: Chitinophagales bacterium (assembly GCA_038258625.1). GTDB lineage: Bacteria > Bacteroidota > Bacteroidia > Chitinophagales > Chitinophagaceae > JAGNRR01. The sequence continues at coordinate 15,757 of JBBSPP010000006.1, read as the reverse complement.
CTACTAGCACACTTGGCAATTTCTGCAATCCGTTTAGCCTTAGTTTCAGGGCGCTTGGCTAGTACTATCCATGTCAACAATTGTTTGCGCACAGATTTGCTTAATGAAAGAAAAAATTCCTTTGAGCCTTTATACTTTTCGAATGCTGTTTCTAAATCAGTTGGAATAGTTCTTTTTTCTACTTCGTCCAAAATTGTCCAAGAGCCATTCTCTTTGGCCAATTCAATAGTTTTTAAGCCAGCAGGAGCCATCAGCTTTTGCTTCATCAAAATTTTTACTTTCTCCTTATTAATTTTTGACCAGGTGCCGTTTGCTTTTCGTTTGCCAAAATATTGCTTAAATTTTTGGTCATCTATTGAGTGGCGCACGCTATCAATCCAACCAAAACACAACGCTTCATCCACCGCGTCGTTCCAAGAGATAGTTGCTTTGCCAGCGTTTTTTTTATACTGGATTAGCCAAACATTATCTTTACAATTATGATTTTTTTCAAGCCAGTCGCGCCATTCTTTTTTACTCGTTGGACAAAAATGGTCTATTTCTTTTTTACTCATTATTTCACAAATTTAATTATACCAGACCGCATAATTTTTTCGGCGTAAATCTAGGGCTAATTCTTCTTCCAATTTAATTGCTTTAATTTGTGACTTAACGGGAGCAATGTGACTATATAAACTTGGACGTAAATACAATCCATATTTTTCTACAATGTTTGCCGATATTTTTAGTCCTTTTTTGCTTCGCGCGCCCGTTTTGTGTTGCTCAAAACGCGCCATCGGTGTTTTGCTACTCATGCCGACATACAAACATTCTAGCGTACCATTAAACTGCGGATTAGCTTCTCGGAATTTTCTGTTTTCTGAAAAAACCATTTTGTCTAATTCTATTACGTACACTTGGTAGGAGGACATACGTAAAGTTTATAATCGCAATCTTATAATACAGCTGTACAATCGTATAAAGTATTATGCATTCCACTCGCTAATTCTATACGTGAAAAAAAATTAAGTATTATTAAAAAGCTACTAGTATTTTCGATTTTGATTGCTCCCTTTTTTTATATTATCTTGTAAAAAAGATAAGAACAGAAAGGCTGGCGTTTGTTACTGCGAATTTTTTAGTGGTGATAAATAAGAATATGCCCTTACACATTTAAATAGAACATAACAAGTTGATACTTGCAATAACCTTGATAAGAATGCAGGTAGTTTTGGTGGTGAATGTGAATTGGAATAGCGTTGCTCAGCAAATGGGAGTGCGTATCTAATCAGCGGTTGTCTTCAACCAGTTCGTGAAAAGCGTTTTTTTTATATCGTTCATATTTTTAATTTTTACATGGCGCATGGTGTTGCCAGTACCTTCCAGAATATTTTGGTCGTCATCAATTCTATCAAAATTGTAGAAACCAAGAGTTATATGTTTAGCAGAAAATCGTAGATACGTAAACGCTTTATTTTTTCTAAAAACTGGCATACTCCATTTTATTTCTTCAGTGGTTTCAGTTACGCTTTCATGTATTAATTGACGCAGGGTTTCAAGAATTTCAACTTGCTCTTCAGTTGCTTGCTTAATGTAATCTGTAACTGCTGGGTTGAGTTTCATGGGATTTCCTTTTTTGTAAAACTAATTTTTTTGATTGTAAAAAGTAAGCGGTTTATATGGTAAGTTCGCAATAACTAGTTAGCCTAGTTGTCAATAAATGTTATTTCCAGTGGTTTCAATCACGAGTTTTCTACATCAACTTTCGCTCATATCTTTTCCCTTTTAGTGCTTTTACACAAGTACGTTAGGTTTTTTTTCGATAGCTTTTAGAAATAAACTTCAGACCATTCTTATTTCGGTTAATACAATAATTAATTAACTCCGTTCAAAGCTCGGCTTCGGTCGGGCTTTGTTACTTTTACGCCAACGTATGGAAAGAATATTTCAAAAAACAAAGATTATAGCTACGGTTGGTCCGGCATGTGATACCTACGAAAAACTGTTAGCGCTGGTAGAAGAAGGAGTGGATGTTTTTAGACTAAACTTTAGCCATGGCACGCACGAAGGTCATAAAAAAGTAATTGATTCTATCAATAAAATCAATGAATTGTTCCCGTTTAAAATTGCCATACTTGGCGATTTGCAAGGTCCCAAACTCCGCGTAGGTGAAATAGAAAATGATGGAATTGATTTGGCGGAGGGTGATGAACTTTTGCTGACCAACGAAAAAAAAATAGGTACCAAAGCTGGCGTTTATATTTCGTACCCAAGTTTTTATGATGATGTAAAAGAAGGGGAATTGGTAATGTTTGACGATGGCAAAATAGAAATGCGCGTCAAAAAAAGAAATGACGATAGAACAGTTACAATGGCAGTCGTGGTTGGTGGCATTTTGAGTTCGCGCAAAGGGATGAACCTGCCCGAAACAAATATTACGATGCCGCCAATTACAGAGAAAGACAAAAAGGATGTTGTGTTCATGGCGCAGGAAAAAGTGGATTGGGTTGCGCTTTCTTTTGTTCGCAAACCACAAGATGTGCATGACCTTCGAAAAATGTTGCGCGATTTAAATAGCGAAGCAAAAATTATTTCTAAAATAGAAAAACCAGAAGTACTTAACTGCATACGCGATGTAATTGTGGCGAGTGATGGCATCATGATTGCGCGCGGTGACCTTGGCGTAGAACTTCCCGTAGAGCGCGTACCGCTAATTCAAAAACAAATTGTGCGAATGTGCATTCACCGAGCCACGCCCGTCATAATTGCTACGCAAATGATGGAAAGTATGATGGAGCGCACCAAACCAAACCGGAGTGAAATTACCGATGTGGCAAATGCGGTATTGGATAGTGCGGATGCGCTCATGCTTAGCGGCGAAACCGCCGTGGGGAAACACCCCGAAAAAGTAATTCGCACCATGAGCAAAATTATTGCCGAGGTAGAAAAAGAAGATAGTATTTATCATCGCGATGATTTAATGCCACAAGAGCATTCGCCATCTTTCTTGGCAGATGCTGTTTGTTACCGAGCATCAAAAATGAGCGTAGATGTAAAAGCTGATGCGCTGATAGGTAATACACAAAGTGGTTATACGGGTTTTATGCTTTCGAGTTTCAGGCCTAAAGCGCCATTGTTTGTTTTTACAAAAACCAAAAGTTTGTTGCATCAGCTTAGTTTAAGTTGGGGTGTACGCGCTATATTTTTTACGGAGGCGGAAAGTTTGGATGACATTATTGCCGACCAAATAAATAAACTAAAAGAAATTGGCATAGTAAAAGCAGGCGATGTTGTGGTAAATACGGGCAGCACGCCCGTAGAAGATAACTTGCCGACAAACTTGATTAAGGTGACGCGGGTGGAATAAAAAATTGCATCTTTGTCACTGTGTTTTCGCATACAATATTTGGTGGTGAAAAAAATAATTGGGTTGTAGCATTTTATGGTTACGGTCAGTCGGCTGATGTATATAAAGATTTTTTTGAGCAAATAAAGGATTCGCATAACCTGCTGATAGTCGATAATCCGATGCAGAATTACAGCGAGCCAATTCAACTAATAGATTTCAAAGATTATTTGAATGAAGTTTTTTCAAAAAATAAAATTGTTACGTTTCAATCAGTTTCATACAGCATGGGTAGTCGGTTGAATTTGTACTTGCCTTTACTCTTTGCAGAAAAGCTCGAAAAAATCATTCTCATAGCGCCCGATGGGATTACCTATAATTTTTGGAATCGTGTAGCGATTAGCACGCCCTGGGGTGGATCAATATTCAATTTTTTTGTTGAGAATGGAAATGTATATTTAAACACATTGTTGTTTTTTCATAAAATAGGCATCGTAAATAAATCGCTGTATGCGTTTAGCAAATGGAATATGCGGGACGAGCAACGAAGAAAAAATGTTTTTAACGCTTGGATGAATATGCGTTTTTTTAGACCTAAATTAAAAGAAGTAAATACAAGCTTAGAAAAAAATAATATAAAACTCATTTCATATTTTGGGAAAAATGACCCTGTTATTCCGTTAAGTGTACAGCGTAAATGCGCGCGGAATTTCCCCAAAGGAGAACACGAAATTTTAGACACCGACCACAGTATTTTGGGCAAAGAAATTTTCTCTATCATTGCAAAAGAAATTAGAGAATGACCATAATTTACATAGCTACGGTTTTGTTGCTGGCTTATGCTTTGTTGCTGTTGTATAACAAAATACAATGGGATGTAATGGAAGATATTGTCACGGATAAAAACTATAAACCGCGTACTAAAATTAGCATCATCATTCCCGCGCGTAACGAAGCCGCTAACATTGGTAGATTGTTAGATTCCATTTTTAGACAGCAATATTCCAAAAAACTTTTTGAGGTCATTGTAGTAGATGATTTTAGTACGGACGAAACGGCAACGATTGCTAAAAGTTATGATGGCGTGCGCTATTTTCATTTACAAGATTGGGTGGGTGATAATTTTAAAAATTCATTTAAAAAGAAAGCAATATCCGAAGCTATAAAAAACGCAACGGGCGACCTAATTGTAACCACCGATGCCGATTGTGAAGTGGGCGCGTATTGGCTGCACGCCATTGCCCAAGAATTTGAAAAAACAAATTGCGATGTACTCGCTGGTCCGGTCATATTTTTTGAAAAAAATACATTGCTCAATATTTTTCAGGAGTTAGATTTTATTGCCATGCAAGGGATTACTGCAGCGGTGCTAGGTAGTAAAAAAGGAAGCATGTGCAACGGTGCCAATTTTATTTATAGAAAAAATGCGTATGAAAATGTACATGGCTACGAAGGCATTGACCACCTAGCCAGCGGTGATGATATGATGCTGATGCACAAATTTTTTGAAAAGTTTCCCGAAAAAATATCCTATTTAAGAAACCAAGATGCGATTGTGTTGACCAACCCTATGACCACGACAAAAACATTTTTGCAGCAACGAATACGGTGGGCGAGTAAGAATAAATTTTTGTCTGATGTAAAAATTAAATTGGTATTGCTTTTGGCTTGGACCATGAATGCCACAATTTTTGCGGCTCTAATTTCCTTGTTTCGCTGGCCCGATAATTTTTTGTATGTAATCATACTTTTAATTATGAAAGGTATCGCTGAGTACTTCTTTTCGGGTGATGTAGCTCGTTTTTTTGACCGTAAAAAAAGATTGCCATTTTTATTTATCTTGCAGCCACTTCATATTTTCTACATGACCTTCGTTGGTTTTTTAGGAATGTTTAATACCTACACTTGGAAAAACAGAAAAGTAAAATAGCGAAAGATTCCCTGTCCGAATCGCAACGAGTGTGGCATCGATTGCGTAAAAAACGAATTGCAATGTTATCGTTGGGCGTGATTGTTTTGTTTGTCCTCGCAGCAGTTTTTGCTTATCCGCTGAGCAACGATAATTATCCAGATGCCAATAGAGTACTGCTTGAATTGGCTACCAAAAAACCTGGCTACTCGGCCAAGTTTTTAGTGCTAAAAAATAATCAGCCAGTTGAACAATCCTGGTTTTCAAAATTTTTTCTGGGCGATAAAAATGCGCCAACTTTTATACCAATTTTCGATTATAAAGTAGCGGGCAACAATGTGCAGTATGCCTACTTTATGGAAGATGAGATGAGCGCAGAAAAAATTATTGGTTTATCAAAATTAGAAATTGAAAACGGCCATCCCAAAATTAAAAATAAGAAATATTGGTTTGGCACGGATCGTTTTGGGCGTGATGTATGGAGCCGATTGGTGCTAGGTACGCGCGTAAGCTTGGCGGTTGGTTTTATAGCTGTCATACTCTCAATAAGTATTGGGTTGCTGCTCGGTGCAAGTGCAGGCTATTTTGGTGGCAAAACTGATGCCGTCATTGTGTGGCTCATAAATGTGGTTTGGTCTATCCCCACTTTGCTATTGGTATTTGCCATTACCTTTATTTTGGGCAAGGGATTTTGGCAAATATTTATTGCTGTAGGCCTTACCATGTGGGTAGGCACAGCGCGATTAATACGCGGACAGGTAATGGCGCTCAAAGAATTGGATTATGTACAAGCAGCCAAAGTGATGGGATTTAGCGATGCACGAATTATCCTAAAACACATTTTACCAAACGTAATTGGCCCAACAATTGTACTAGCCGCAAGCAATTTTGCCACAGCAATTTTGATAGAAGCTGGGCTCAGTTTTTTGGGCATTGGCGTGCAACCACCCACGGCAAGTTGGGGTTTAATGATTAAAGAAAATTATAATTTTATCATCACCAATCGGCCTATGCTGGCCATAGTGCCTGGTATTGCTATTATGATTATTGTACTAGCGTTTAATTTGTTGGGCAATGGTTTGCGCGATGCGTTTGATGTGCGGGGTAGGGTGTAAAAAAACGACTACGCATTTGCGCGGCCCATTTAAATGTTTTCGTTTTCACAGGGAGATATTCCTTATTGTGAATTATATACTTAAATTCGAGGAATAATATTTAAAAAGTTCTATAAAAAGAAAAGCGATTACTGAGTACGCAATCCCCTAGAAATTTCTGCGGCTTATAGCCTTGTTGTGAATTGTCTTTCGAGCCTGAATGTAATAAAAAAAATATTATGATAAGAAATTGATTTTACGTTATAATTTCATCAATTGGTTGGTTTATTACAGATTGTTACAGCTGGCTATCCGTTATATAGTTTATATAATAAAACTAAGAACAAAAGCAATTCAAAACTTAGCTAAGAAAAAAACTCCCTGGTAAGCCGTTGTAACTTCAAAATGAAAGTGAAATCTAATGACAATTATCAAAACCACAACATTAAGACGGGCCATTGTCGGAATGCGCTAACGTACTTTTACCCGCTAGAAAAAAATTACAATGCAAAACCTAAAAGCCACAAATACATTACTGCTCATGCTGGTAATCCCTGTAGTGTTTTACATCCTCAAAATTCTATCGTTCATTTTTATTCCGCTCATTTTTGCCATGTTCATAGCCCTTATGTTTTTGCCACTCATGCGGTGGCTAAGCCACCGAAAAGTGCCAAAGGTTATTAGCATTGCCATTGTGATTTTAATTATTGTAGGGATTTTTAAACTGAGTGCCACCCTAATTTCGGTATCGAGTAACGAGATCCGATCTGCCGGCCCACAGTTTCAAATAAATGCCGAAACCAAAGTGCGTAATTTGCTCCTCGAGGCCGAGGATTATTTCAATTTAGCCCGACCAGCAGATGCAAAAATTATTCCTTATTATTTAGATCAGGCAAACATTATGGGCAGTGCAGGATCCATACTTGGTTTTGCAAATCGCACAATTTCTATGGTGCTCATTTTGGCATTTTTCGTGGTGCTTTTTTTGGCGGAGTCTATCAATGTGGAACGGATCCTAAAAAATACACTCTTCAAAATAAAGTACTCTTCGGTGAAAACGTTTATGCGTATTGAAAAAGATATTGTCAAGTTTTTCAAGGTAAAATTTATAATTAGTTTGTTCACTGGTGTTGGTTTTACCTTGGCCTGTTTGGCCTTCGATGTAAGCTTTCCTATTTTTTGGGGTCTGTTTGCTTTCCTTATAAATTTTGTTCAGATGGTGGGGTCCATTATTGCAGTTGTGGCACTTTCACTTTTTGCTTTTATTGAGCTGGATTATAATACCACCTTGCTGATGTTTATTATATCCATTGCCGCGGTGGAGGTAATTATGGGCGCCATTCTTGAACCCATTTTTTTGGGAAAAACATTTTCCATTAACGTAATTACCGTGCTGGTCATGCTTATGTTTTGGGGTTATTTATGGGGCGTGGCGGGCATGATCCTTTCGATTCCTATGACGGTTTTTTTAAAAATTACCTTGGAAAAATTTCCGCAAACGCAAATGATTGCCAAGCTGATGGATGGCCGAGAGCTAATTTAACCGCAGGGGGAAAACAGAAAAATTATTCTTCGGCTTTGGCCCGAGCCTCTAGCTTTTTCAGTTCCTTTTGCCATTTTTTCTTTTTGCTGCTATGGCGTAATTGAAACAGGCGGCTAGCTTCTTTTTTGGTTTGGGTAAGCATCTGTTTTGTTTTTTTGTTTGCTGCTTTCAACCATTCTTCGTCCTTCTTTATTTTTTTAGCTTCTAGCTCGTTCCGTTTATTTTCTGCAAGGCTCATTAGCTCGGTAAATTTTAACTCGCGGTCATGCGCTTTTTTAAGTTGGGCAAACAAATCTAGGTGCGCTTTCATACTTTCAGAATAATCATTGAGTGCTGCCAAATGATTTTCACGAACTTCTTGAGCCTCCAATATGTGCTGATTATAAAAACCAAGTAATTCTTTATTATCATCATTTTGGCGTTTGTATTGCTCTAGGGTTTTAAAGTTTGTTTTATACAGTTGCTCTTGCGCGGCCAATAATTTTATCGTCGCTTTGTATTCCTTATTTAGGCTGTCGTATGACGTTACAAAATCATCCAGCGTAGCATTCAGCAGCCCAAAACGTAGCTCTTTAATTTTAGCTTGCGGGGTAATTACTTCTCTATCTCGGTCGTCGTGCATTTCATAGCGCGCGGTGGTTTCGGTATATAAAAGCGAGTCGGTTTCATTGTAATAATCGGCGGCTTCATTTATAAAATTTTTATTGGCCTCCGCTAAATAGGCAATCGTCTCCATCGATTTTTTATACGTAGCCTCTTGCATGGCCAGCTGTACGTTTCGGCTTTGTACCGAGTCTTCCAGTTTTTTTAGAGCAAGGTCAGTTTCATCTTTTTGCTGCGATCCTGTTTTGATGTTGGTAATACTTTTTACCGAGTTTGGTAGCTTCTTCTTTTTCAAGGCTACTTTCTTTTTTTGTACTTGGGCAATGGCCGTCTTGGCTTGTTTGGTGCGCGTGCTAAACAAACTATTTTTTGCTTTATTGTCTTTATCTAATTGCTGTTTGTATTCCTTAAATGATTTGGTTTTCGCTTTGTTTTTTTGTTTTAAAAATGTCGCTTCCTTAGCAATCGTTTTCTTTTGGTCTAGCTGTATTTCTTTGGTTTCGTCAAGTTCTTTTTTAGCCGTATTTAAAATTGCTCGACCTTTAGCTTTATTGGGCTGGGCAATCGCATCACTTATTTTGTAAATGGCATCCACATATTTTTTGCGTGCTAACATGGTGGTATATCGTGTATTAAAATCGTAGGTGCGGTTAGCACTTTCCATTACCTGTTCGTCCCAATCTAGTTTATTTACTTCGCTCAGTGCTACCGAAAATTGCTGCGGCTCACTCTGCATTTCATTGAATGCTATGATGCTTCCTTCGCCAGTTTCAAACACTTTTAGGGGCATGCTTGTATCGCTCAATTGCCAAAGCGGATCGGCCGATAAGCGCTCAATACGAAAATCTTCAACATTCGGTAAAAAAGTTTCGGGGTCGTACTCTTGCACAAAAGTTGGTTTTTTAGCAGTGTATAATTTCTTCTTGTTGATTTTGCCTTTCAATCTTTGAAACCAAGTTGGCGCCAAGGAGGTATATCCAGCACCGGCCGTAGCATCAATATATTCCCACTTATTATCAATAAGCACTGCATTCCAAGCATGGTTGGGGATGAAAAATTTATCGCCCTCGTCAAATTTCCAATCTTTATAATAGCCAATAATTGTCTGCGCTCGGATGCCTACTTCTTTGCACATTGCCGTTACCAAATCTGAGTAACCGCCGCAAATTGTTTTTCCTCTTTTTAGCACCACATTTGGTTTGTCAGTGCGCAGTTTAGAGTGGTAAATTGATTTTACATCGTAAGCAATATTATGGGTCACCCAATTGTAAATTCCATTTGCTTTTTGATAATCCGTATCCAAGCTATCACATATATAATGGGCGAGGAGTTTGTAATTTTTGGAAACTTTTTTTGGTGCTTTGGTGCCGATTGTTGTGTCAATTTGGGCATGAGCCGCAAAAGAAAAAAACATCAAAAGGACGGTCAGTAAGTTTTTCATATAATAGCTATATTTTGAAAAGTAAAGAAGAATGTTTTAACGTGCAAGGCAATATGTTTATTTTTTGCAAGTAGCTTTTTTAATGATTACCCTTATTCAAATAAGGCGGAAAATAGATTTGAAAATGCCAGAAATATTAAGCGAAAAACTAATTGCAAAAAATTTTGTTTATTTCTCAATCTGTATATATTTGCACTTCTTTTTGAGGGAGCTTAGCTCAGTTGGTTCAGAGCACCACGTTTACACCGTGGGGGTCACAGGTTCGAATCCTGTAGCTCCCACTCTCAAAAAACTAAACCTCCACTTTTGGAGGTTTTTTTATTATCATTGTTCATCTTTGACAATGCTAGCAAGTTGGTGATGATGCCACCTAGAGCATAAAAAAGGGTTATTAGCTCAGTTGGTTTAGAGCGCTACCTTGACAGGGTAGAGGTCACCGGTTCGAATCCAGTATGACCCACTTATTAAGACTTTAGTATTTTTTTTAGTATTTACTGAATATCCTCAACAATTATTGTATTCACTTTTTCTACATCAAAATCGCGGGTTTGCTTTATGTAATTATCGCTGTATCCTTCCATGTTTCCAGCTTTGTTTTTTTGTTCATAAAGTATGGCGCGTGGGCTGCCCAAATGTTGCTCGGTAAAATGCAGCATTTTTTTATCGGAGAGCATTCGCAATCGTTGGTTCCGTTCGTGGCGAATATGATTTGGTACTACATTTTTCATGGTATCTGCTAAGGTATTTTCACGCTCGCTGTAGGTAAAGACATGGAAATACGAAACATCCAATCCATGCAGGAAGTTATACGTTTCTTCAAAAAGTTCGTCCGTCTCGCCAGGGAAACCAACAATTACATCTACACCAATACAACAGTGTGGCATCAGCATTTTAATTTTTTCTACACGCTCGGCATAAAGTTCGCGTTTGTATCGGCGGCGCATTTCGCCCAATATTGTATTGCTCCCACTTTGCAACGGAATATGGAAATGCGGCATAAAACTGTTGGAGCTTGCCACAAATTCGATGATGTCGTTGGTCAATAAATTGGGCTCAATACTCGAAATCCGCACGCGCGGAATTAATCCCTGCGCATCAATTGCTTTAGCTAAGTCCAAAAAAGTTTCTTCTGTTTTTCGGTTGCCATTATAGCCTTTTCCAAAATCGCCTAGGTTTACACCCGTAAGAATAATTTCTTGAATATTATTTTGGGCAAGCTCGGCAATATTATCTAGCACGCCTTGCACGGTATCGCTGCGGCTATGCCCGCGCGCCATGGGAATGGTGCAAAACGAACAATTGTAATCGCAGCCATCTTGTACTTTTAAAAAAGTACGCGTGCGATCATTATGCGAAAATGCGGAGTAGAAACCTTCAACAGCTTCTATATCACAGCTATGTATTTTGCCCTGATTTGTATCATTATCCAGATTGGCCAAATGTTCTTTTAGCTTAAATTTATCTTGCGCGCCAAGGACTAAATCTACTTCATCGATAGCTGCAATTTCGTCGGGCTTTAACTGGGCGTAACATCCTGTAACTACGATTTTTGCATTCGGGTTCTTCCGTTTTATTTTCCGTACTATTTGGCGGCTTTCGCGGTTGGCGTTATTGGTTACGCTGCACGTATTTAGCACAAAAACATCTAGGTCAGTTTCATCGTTTTTCTTTACATATTCCGCGCCCAAAATCTCGCGGCTAAGTGCCGAAGTTTCTGAGAAGTTGAGCTTACAGCCCAGTGTGTGAAATCCTATGTTTTTTACATTTGCCAAAACGAAGGACAAATGTAGGGGATTTTGATTTTCGGTTTCTAATTTCAGAATTTTGATTGTTAACTTTTATACGAGTATAGATTGTATAAATGATTGGATACTAGAAAATAGCGAGGAGAATATAATTTTTTGGAAATCGGGAATTGGTGGCATTGAAAAATTTTATCCTTAAAAAAATCCTCCTTGCCAATTGGCAAGGAGGATTTTTTCTAGAAATGTTGATTTGGTTTTTTTTAATTGGGAAGTTGGACATTATTTGTTTTCTAAAACTTCTAATCGTTGTTGCAATTGCTGGATCAATGTTGCCTGCGCCTGAATCAATTTTTCTTGTTCGGTCATTTTATGATCGAGTGCTTTTAATCCTATAACTGTAAGACCAGCCATATCAGAAAGATTATAGCCAATTCTAGTTTCGCCAGATTGTGATGGATTCGCGTCAATCTCCATTTGTACAGAAGATGGCAGTGATTGCGAAATAAATCCTAAATGAGCCACGGGGCGGTGGTTTCATTTTCCCAATTGTAACGATAAGTTGCTGAAGAAATATTGCGGATTTCGGTAAGGTATTTATCATAATCTGTAATGCCGAGGTAGTTTATTTCTTTTTTGATGCGTACATCGCTAGATACTGTAAAGGCGGAAGCATAACATGGTACGTATCCCACACCCAGCAAATCGCCTACATTTAATCCGCCGCCACTGCCGCCAAATAGTGCTACACCTGTTGTATTGTTACTATTAATCCTAAGCACCACACTAGGGAAGGTGCCCAACCCTGTGTTTCTTACCATAATATTTTCTACTGCTGTTCCTCTATCGCCTTCAATTTCTAGGTTGGTAGATGGGCCCATTAATCCAATGCCCACATTGCCACTATTGGTAATTGTAAATTTTGGTGCACCCTGTGGTGATAAGTGTATAGATCCTGTGGTGTTGGCCAAGGCTGTACCAAAATCTACTTCACTAGGCGCACCCGAAAAAGAACCAAAATAGCCACGTGCATCGGCACCTTCGAAAATTGTATTATATGCCTGTGTAGCTGGGCCATAAAAGGCAGTAGTGGTGGGTGTAGAATTTGTGCCTAATTGAATAACATTGAGGCTGCCCGGCACTTCTGATATAAAAGAATTGCCCAACGTATTTGTACCAGTATAAACTGCCAAGTTGCCTGCAGTACCAGATACATTCTCCGAGGTTTTGGCGCTAATTGCATAAGGTACACTGAGTAATTGATTAGTTCCGAGAGTAACATAGGCCGTACCGCCAGCGGGATCCAATTCTACTTTTAAAAATTTATCGGCTGTACCCCAGTAACTCCTGCTAGAGAACCGGCTACTACCGTGCCACTGCCAATAGTTACATTATATAATCCGTATGGATTAGTGGTGGCACTATGCGTTTCTACATACTCTGCGGCACCAACGGCCGAACCTGTAAGAATGCTAAGCTGTAGACTAATAACCTGCGATGCTAATGGTTGGCCGGAAGCATTGCGCGCCACGCCTTGATAATTAAATTTTTGAGGAACTTTGGCAAAGGCTGTTCCAATGCTAAACAAAATGGCCAATATTAGTATTAGTTGATTTTTCATGATTTATTCTTTTAAGTGTTCAATTCGTTGATTATTTATTTTTCAAGATTTTATAAGAATTTTTAATGTCATTATACTGTACGTTCAATATATAATTTCCAGCGGCCAGATTATTAATATCAATATGCTGCTGTTCCGTACCAGTGCGTAGCGTTGCTTTTTGATGCTGAATAATATTTCCATTCATAGCTAACAGTTGCATATTTAATATACCCCCAGCCGAAAATTTTGGTTGAATAGTTATAATAGCCGCAGACGGATTGGGGTAAATGGTTAATTGGTCAGCCGTAATAATAAGATTGGTTGTAGCATTTGGCCATTTGGGTTGTGGCTGTAAAATGCCTTGGGTAACTACTACTGTGCCACTGCTAAAGTAGATACCATGGTCATTTCGCCTACGGAATATTCGTATGTGTCTGTTCCAATTGTTTGGCTACCGCCAGCAGTATTCGTTGTAGCTTACGCTAATAATGCGCCGCTACTCAAAAAGAGTAAGATGAAAGTTATAGTTAGTTGTTTCATATTTTGTTTTTTAATTAATGGTTTAAATGTGCGAAAACTAGTTTTAGAAAGAGAAATTCTTTGATTTCAATTATATCATTAAGGCAAGATTGCATACAAATAATGTTGGATAATAACGCAATGAGTATTTGGCAAATGGAACCATTTTATTTTCGGTAATTCAACACGCTGAGATATTGATTACAGTGATAAGTATAGTCGGCATGAATCAAATTCTACATTAATCAATTTTAGAATTGAGTTTTTAATGCACATCAAAAAGGACAACTAATCGACTCGTTGTTGCGCTGTGTTTTTATTAATCCGTTTTAAAGTTTCGGATACTGCGAAAGCAAAAAGAATAGCGATACTGATAGCACTTGGCGAAAATACACGGGGCGGTGCAGCCGTTTTTAGTAATAGATTAATAATAAATGGTGTAATGAAAAAGATGAAAAACAAGGAAAGTTTTTTTGCGTAAACTACTTTTTGATCACCAATAAAAAAGGGTACAAAAATAAAAGGAAACAAAAAATAGTGATATGAAAAAAAGTGTGGCCAAGAATCGGCAATTCGTACTAAGGTTTCTTCATAACCAACTATAGGTGTGAATCTATGCGAGCCATCAAACACTTCGGAAAATACCGAAGCATACAAAATAAAACTAACTGCAATGCCTGCTGTGATGCCAATTATCGTAATAAAATATCCTTTTCTAAACTTACCTAAAAGAACCATTGCTAATATGCAAAAGACAAACATGCTGCCCACATACAAATAATTAGACGGGTTGGTAAAGCCTAAATGCGCTGTGCAAATGGCCACCACTATGCTAAACCAATAATCTTTTCCATGAAAAACTTTTGCTGAAAAAAATAGTAACGCACTAAGCAGTGTAAAACTGAGCATATAGCCGCGCGCCACCAAAGAAATATTGAGAAATGCCGCCGTACTAATTAAAAAAAGTAAGGATAAAACGGCAGCCAATCGCCCCTGAAAAATGCGACAAAAATTATATAAAAAGCCAAAGGTGAAAAGCACATACATAATATTAATGCTGCGTACCAAGGCGGGCTTGGCTATTGCCTCGGTAAGATTACTAATGCCGCAAGCATCCAAAAAAAATTTGTTGATAGCATTGAAAAGGATGTGATTATTGGGCACATTATACTGTGTAAAAACATTGGGCCAAGGCACAAACACGAAGTTTTTGAGCGATATAACTTCATCTTCTTGCAAGGCGATAAATAAATCTTCGCTTTTTATAAGAATGAAAATAATGAAGAAAAAAAATATCCAGGCGAGGTGCGGTATATTTTTTAGTACTGAAATTATCTGTTTGAGCACGCCGTAAAAATAATACAGCTAGCACATTTGCTAGCTGTATGATTAGGTAAAAGAATGTGCGAAACGGAATTTATTCTTCGTCCAAAATTTCGGGCAACTCCATCACTACCTCAGCATTCGAAAGTTTTTCGCGGACTTTCTTCTCAATCTCATTGGATAGTTCGGGATTATCGAGGAATAGTTGTTTTACTGCATCGCGGCCTTGGCCTAGTTTGTTTTCGCCATAGCTATACCAGCTGCCACTTTTTTTCACTACATCGTGTTCCACGCCAAGATCAACAATTTCGCCTACTTTGCTAATGCCTTGGCCGTACATAATATCGAATTCTGTTTTGCGGAAAGGCGGTGCTACTTTATTTTTTACAACCTTCACTCGCGTACGGTTTCCGATTACTTCGTCGCCATCTTTTATCTGGGTAGCTCTACGAATATCCAAACGAACGGAGGAATAAAATTTAAGCGCATTACCACCTGTAGTAGTTTCGGGGTTGCCAAACATAACACCAATTTTTTCGCGCAGCTGATTTATAAATATACAGCAACAACCTGTTTTATTAATTGTACCTGTAAGTTTTCGCAAAGCTTGGCTCATAAGTCGTGCTTGTAAACCCATTTTGCTATCACCCATTTC
>JBBSPP010000005.1:0-19847 GCA_038258625.1 Chitinophagales bacterium | reverse complement strand
GGGCTGCGAAGGCGCGGCGTGTGCAGTTCCAAATTCAAAGGAGTTGGACACAGAAAAAGAAACGATAGAGTAGATTTTCAAATACCTTTACTTTTTTTAAAAATTTAATTACCATGAAAACAATTTTGAGCATAATTTTTATGACTGCCATGCTTGCCTGCAACGCGCAAAATGATAATATAAAACGCATTGACGCTGCCACCCAACAAGAAATGGCCGAGCAAGAAAATGTAATAGTGATAGACGTGCGCACGCCCGAAGAAGTAGCCGAAGGTTACATAAAAGGCACGGACCAATTTATAAATTACAACGACCATGATTTTGATGAAAAAATTGCAGCGTTGGATAAAAGTAAAACCTACATAATATATTGCCGTAGCGGCGGGCGCAGCACCAAGGCTTGCAATGCTATGGTAGGCAAGGGTTTTACCAATCTCTACGAGTTAAAAGGCGGCATTACCGCCGTAGTACAACCCGAGTATATTGTAAAATAGCACTTGATAGCCTCCGTATATAAAGGTTTTTTGCTCGCGCTATTTATAGGGCTCGTTTCTCATGTTGCTGCGCCATTTATTCCAGGTTTTAATGGTGTATTGCTTAGTTTTTTGTTGGGCGTAATTGTTGGCAATGTGTTTCAGTTGCCTGCATCGCTCAATGCAGGCATCAAATTTTCAGGGTCAAAAGTATTGGAGTTTTCAATTGTCTTGTTGGCATTTAGCATCAGTTTTAATAAAATAGCCGCCCTTGGCGTTTCCAATTTTGCGCTCATTGCCATTATGATAGTAGCTATTATTTTGCTCACCTTCTTTTTGGCCAAAAAATTAAATTGCCCCACGGCTAGTGGTTGGTTGGTGGGGTTTGGTACGGCAATTTGTGGTAGCTCGGCCATTGCGGCACTGGCGCCCACCGTTACCGATAGCACCGAAGATACAGGCATTGCCATAGCCATTGTTAATTTACTGGGCAGCATTGGCATGGTGGCTCTGCCGTTTGCACTTACCTATTTTGATGTATCCGATATAAAAAGTGGCGTATTTATTGGCGCCACGCTACACTCCGTGGGCAATGTGGCAGGCGCGGGTTTTGGCATGAGCGAAACCATTGGTACAAGTGCCCTCACTATAAAACTAGCCCGTGTGGCCATGCTCAGCCCCGCTATTATTTTTTTTAATATCCTCAATCAATCGGGCAAAAAAAAGCCCTTGGCAAGTTATTTCAGGCTGCCGCTTTTTCTGTGGGCCTTTATTGCCATCACCATTTTGGTATCGGTAGTGCCGCTGCCCGAAGCGTTTTTGAATGCCATGAAAACCGCCGGAGATTTTTTATTAATCGTAGCCATGGCCGCCATTGGCCTAAAAGTAAGCCTGCGCCAACTAATAGATTCGGGCCAAAAAGCCATGAAGTTTGGCGTGCTAATTTTCGTATTGCAAATGTTGATTGTGGGGATTTTGCTGATGGTTTTATAAAATAAGACAGAATTAATTTTGGGATACGGAGCGAGACGCTCCGACTAGAGCCGTATTTAGTAGTGAGTAGCGAGTAAGCTTGCCCAGCTTTAGTGGGGTTGGCTTCTAGGGTTGTTTATTTTTATCAAAAATTCGTCGCATGCTTTCCAATACGCCTCGCGTGCTTTCCAATGCGCCTCGCGTCTCTTCCAATGGCCTTCGCGCGTTTTTTATTGGTAGTCGCATGGTACTAAAAATGCTTCGCGTGTCTTCCATTGGTATATTCATAGCTTCCAAGCTTAATTAATTGTCTTCCAAAGGGCTTCGCGCAGAATGCAAAGGTATATAATTTACCGCGAATGGCATAGTAAATGGCGCGAATGGCATAGTAAATACCGCGAATGGCATAGTAAATAGCGCGAACGGCACAGTAAATACCGCGAATGGCATAGTAAATAGCGCGAAAGGCATAGTAAATGGCGCGAATAGCATAGTAAATGGCGCGAATGGCATAGTAAATGTCGCGAATGTAACAAACAGGGTATTTTTAGTTAAAAAATTAATACGAAGCTAAGCCATATTCTGACGCAGGCAACCGTGCATTTTTTGCATGATGGCACATTATTTTTATTAAAACGTTACCGTATTGCCTTTATATATATAAAAATGGGACATAAAAATTGTAGTACTTTACGTGAAGAACAGCCGAAGTTCAACGCACCAATACAGCACGGCACTTGCCAATCATGGGTATGATTGAGGCACAGTAGGCACACAAAAAAAATCCCTCGAAAATAAATTTCGAGGGATTGCAGTTTTCTTGCGAAAAAATCAGCTTATTGAATGATGCAAGTACCTTGGAAATCTTGCCCAAAATACTTTGCTTCTCGTGACGAGCAATCCACCTTGGCCTCACCAAGCGATTGAGCCTTTACATTGGTTGACTCATCTTTGTTAGGCTGCCCATCGCTTGATCCGCCTGCAATAGCAATGTAAGTACATTGGCAGGTAAAATCTTCTACATCTGGCTCAAAATCTTCGGGTTTAATGCACGAGGTAAATGCAAAACAAATGGCTGCGAAAATTAATATTTTTTTCATGATAATTTTTTTAAATGAAAAATAAAGGTAAGCTAATCATAAAAAACCATAGCAGGTTTCCAAACAAAATTTCTCGCCTTACATTTGCCCTCCACTTATGTCAGATGCCATAAAACACGAATGCGGTATCACCTTCATTCGACTACGTAAGCCCATTTCTTTTTACCACCATAAATATGGTACAGCCCTTTACGGACTGAACAAACTCTACCTGCTAATGGAAAAACAGCACAACCGCGGCCAAGATGGCGCGGGCATAGCTGCCGTAAAGCTAGATGTGCAAGAGGGCTATCCGTTCATTTCGCGCAAGCGCAGTATCAAAAAACAATCCATAGCCGATATTTTTGGCATTGTGCAGGAAGAAATGGCCGAGCTGCAAGAGCAATTCCCCGATATTCTCTCCTGCCCCGATATGATGAAAGGGCACTTAAAAGAATTGGGCGAAGTGATGATTGGGCATTTGCGCTACGGCACGCAGGGGCGCAATAATATTGACTATTGCCATCCGTTTTTGAAAACCAATGTAGAAAAAGAAAAGAATTTGGTACTGGCGGGTAATTTTAATTTGGTCAATACAAAAGAGCTAAACGAATACCTCACGGCCGATACGCTGTGCAACGCCAACCTCGATAGCGACCTCGCGGCTATGATGGAAACCATCCATTTTAAGCTACGAGAAAATATAGAAAAAAACGCTGCCAACGGCACCGGCGCCAATTGGCAAGAAATACTCACCGAGGCCAACGCCCTGTTTGACGGTGGCTACGCCGTGGCAGGCATGGTAGGCAGTGGCGAAAGTTTTTGTTTTAGAGATGCCCATGCCATTCGCCCTATGTTTTATTACATTAGCGACGAGATAATTGTAGCCGCCAGCGAGCGCCCCGCTATCATGACGGCCTTTAATGTACAGCAAGACGAGGTGGTGGAATTGCCCGCCGGCCACGCATTAATTGTTGACAAAAATGGCAATTATACTATTGAGCGCATTTTGCCCGAAGCCAAAAGATTGTCCTGCAGTTTTGAGCGAATTTATTTTAGCCGCGGCAGCGATGCCGATATTTATGAAGAGCGCAAAAAACTAGGTAGGCAGCTTTCGCAAAAAGTGCTGGAGATGATTGATTTTGATTTGAAAAATACCATTTTCTCCTTTATACCCAACACGGCGGAGACTGCATTTTTGGGATTGATTAAAGGCGCAGAGGCATACCTTAATGATATAAAAGTAGAGCGCATAAAAGCTTGGGATGAAGTAACGGATGAAAAGCTGCAAGAGATGATTCACCGCCGTGTACGCATCGAAAAAATTGCTATCAAAGATGTAAAAATGCGCACATTCATTACCCAAGACAGCGCAAGAAAAGAAATGGTGCAGCACGTGTACGACATTACCTACGGCAAGGTGCGCCGAGGCATTGACACGCTAGTGGTGATTGATGATTCGATTGTGCGGGGTACAACCCTGCGCGAAAGTATTATTAGAATGCTAGATCGTTTAGGCCCAAAAAGGATAATAGTAGTAAGCAGCGCACCTCAAATTCGCTACCCCGATTGCTACGGTATTGACATGAGTAAGATGGGCGAATTTATTGCTTTCCAGGCGGCCATTGCACTGCTTCATGAGCGTGATATGGACAATGTACCTATGGAAGTGTATGCAAAATGCGTGCAAGCCGAAAAAGCAAATAAGCTAGGTAGCGAGAATTTTGTAAAGCAAATTTACTCCAGCTTTGACCCCGATCAGATTAGCGCACAAATAGCGCGTATGCTAAAAGAGGATGATGTAAACGCAAAAGTAAATGTAATATATCAGCGCATTGAGGGCCTGCACCAAGCTTGCCCAAATCATAAAGGCGATTGGTATTTTACGGGCGATTACCCAACTGCCGGCGGTAACGTGGTAGTGAACAAAGCCTTCATGAATTATATGGAGAAAAAGACGGAGAGAGCGTACTAGGTAGCTAGGATTTATTAGCAATAATTTTCTTCACCTTTGGGTCGCCATCAAGATTGCGCATTTGGCGCAATATCCATTTTTGTTTTTTTAATAAAAAAGCTGTTCTATTATTCGGGTTCATTTTTTTGGGGTTGGGCAGGCAGGCAATAATCATCGCCGCTTGCTCGGCAGATAGCTGATCGGGCGCTTTTCCAAAATAATGTTTTGACGCCGCTTTTACACCGTATATTCCTTCCCCCATTTCGGCTACGTTGAGGTAGTGTTCTAGTATTTTTTGCTTACCCCAAATAATTTCTGTAAGCAAGCTACTGTATGCTTCTAGCCCTTTGCGGATCCAATCTCGGCCCTGCCAAAAGAAAACATTTTTGGAGGTTTGCTGGGTGATGGTGCTGCCGCCGCGTATTTTTTTGCCTTCCTCATTATATTCTATAGCGCCTTTTATGGCGTCAAAATCTAACCCAAAATGATTGGGGAATTTTTGATCTTCGCCGGCTATGGCAGCAAGTTTTAACTGCTTGCCCTGAGATGCGTAATCAGTAGGTTCGTAAATTATTTTTTTGCCACCTATATAATTAGCAACCATGGTGATGGTGATCGGCGGGCGCATCCATACCAAAGCAACCACATAGCCCAAGTGAAGTAAAAAAGCGATTATTACTAATCGCTTTAATTTTTTTAATATGGAAGTTGATTTTTTCTTCAAACCTTAAAAACGATACCCCAATGATACGCCAAATTTGAATAAAACATCGGGCTGGTCATCTTGATAATAGTAAGGATTATTATTAGGGTAGAAGATTTGTGGATCTACATCATAGTTATTAAAATAATTTATACCAAGGCCCATTTCAAGTCCCATATAAATATTTTTTTGCACAGTAATATTGAGTGAGTTCATTAATGCAAATCCTAGCTGACTAAGATTATTTTCTACAATTTGAGAATACAAGTAATTGCCTTGCTGGCTATAAACAGGATAATTATCTGTATTGGTAGATCGCGAATACAAAAACGAAGGCTCAACCGCATAGCGCACGGTGCCTCGATGCTTGGTTGGGTAAAACTTTAGACCCGCGCCGCCTTGTACCAAACTGTTAGTCAGGCCAAAATTCAATGGCACTTTTACACTAATGTAATCATTTACAAATCGCTCATAAGCTATGCCTACACCCGCGTCGCTTATTTGCGGGGTTACATAAATCATAAGTGGACTTACCGTCAATAAATTGTTGCCATAGGGCTTTTCTTTTTCTTGTGCTTGGCTGCTCACGAATATCAATGAGCATAATGCCAATAGTGAAATATATTTTTTCATGCTCCAAAGATAACGCAGTTTTATACCTTCTACGTTTGCAACAAATTGTTAAAAAAATACAGCAAATTTCTATGGTGGCTTACTATATTTTATCATTGTAAACAAATGCTCAAACTCTTGCCTTCGATTAAATTTTTCTTCTTCACCACATTACTTATCAGTTGTTTTTTTTATACCAAAACAATGGCGCAACCTACCAATTCTTGGGTAGAAAGTACGTATGAAAAATTAACCCTAGAGCAAAAAATAGGACAACTATTTATGGTGGCGGCTTACTCTGGCACAGATAAATATAATGAGCAAGAAATAAAAACCCTAATACAAAATCAGCAAATTGGCGGGCTAATATTTATGCAAGGCACAGCCGAGCGGCAAGCCGAGCTAACCAACGAATATCACAAATTAAGCAACGTGCCACTGCTCATAGCTATGGATGCGGAGTGGGGATTGGGCATGAGATTGCGCGGTATTGATGACCTGCCCAAGCAAATGTATATGGGCGCCACAGGCGATGCCCAACTTATGAAACGCTACGGAAATGCTGTGGCAGACCAATGCAAGCGGCTAGGTGTTCATGTAAATTTTGCTCCGGTAATTGATGTAAATAATAACCCGCGCAACCCAGTAATTAACGACCGTTCTTTCGGCGAAAATAAAAAACAAGTAACAGCAATGGGCGTGGCCTACATGAAAGCCATGCAGGAAAAAGGTGTGATGGCTTGCGCAAAACATTTTCCTGGGCATGGCGATACGGATGTGGATTCGCACGAGGAATTGCCCAAAATAAATAAAAGCAAAACAGCCTTGCAAGAGGTAGAGCTTTTTCCGTTTAGAGAATTGATAAAAAGCGGTGTGCAAAGTATGATGATTGCGCACCTAAACATCCCCGCGTTGGAACCGAATAATGTTCCAACAACGTTATCAAAAAAAGTGGTGACGGATTTACTGAAAAATGAAATGGGTTTTGAAGGTTTAATTTTTACTGATGCTTTAAATATGAAAGGCGTTACTAAATATTACAAGCCGGGTGAGGTGGATTATTTAGCATTTAAAGCTGGGAATGATGTGCTACTTTTTTCGGAAGATGTTGAAAAAGGAATTCAAAAAATACGCGAGGCTATTGTTAAAAATGAAATACCAATGGCGCAATTGGAGGCCAGTGTAAAAAAAATATTGACGGCAAAATACAATGCTGGTTTGGCAAATTTTAGAGAAGTTAAAACACAAAATATTGATGACGATATTAATCAACTAACCTCGGTCATTCGTACCCAAACTGCGCAAAAAGGGATTACACTTTTGAGCGACCCTTACAATGTGCTGGATAAAATAGGCAAAAAAAATAACAAGCGTACCGCCTACGTGGTGGTGGGTGCTACCGAAAAAACTGAACTGAATGCCAAGCTACAACATGAAAGACTGGGTGATATTTTTTATGCTGAAACAAAAACGGCGCAACAAATAAAAACACTAAAAAATAAACTGGAAAAATACGAAGCTGTAATTATTGGCGTGCATGATATGAGTCGGTTTACCAGTCAAGATTATGGCATTGATTTTAGCGAACGAAAAGCCGTTACAGAATTGGCCTTGAATAAAAATACACTCACCGTGGTGTACGGAAATCCATACGCGGTTTCGTTGATTGATAATGACGGAGGGTTTATGATTTGCTACGACGAGCAGGATGAAACGGTGGAAACCGCCCTGCAAATTTTGACCCGAACAATAAGTGCTTATGGAAAATTACCCGTGAGCATTAGTGCTATGTACAAAGCAGGAGCGGGTATAGAAAGTAGGACAACAATGCTAGGCGAGCCAACATCAAATGAAGATGGCTCACAAGTAATTGCAATTGACAAAAACTCAGAAATTGCTCAACGATATTATAAAAATAAAAACGGCGAAGATTTTGTAGCCGGGGTAGGGGGCGAAAAAGTTGTATGCTGTGTAAGCCCTATGTCGGTTGGTTCACAGACAAATTATTTGGATAAAGTGGACAACCTAATGGAGAATGCAATTGCGCAACGCGTGTTCCCTGGTTGCCGTGTAATGGCGGTGAAAGATGGCAAAGTTTTTTATGATCGATCTTTTGGAAACCAAACGTATGATAAAAAAGAACCTGTAACGAACAATACCATGTACGACCTTGCCTCAGTCACAAAAATTGCAGCAACCACCGTGGCCGTAATGAAATTATATGAGGAAGGAAAAATAGATTTGGACGCCCAATTGGGAAAATATATTTCGCAAGCGCGGGGAACAAATAAAGAAAATGTGCAGATCAAAAACTTACTACTGCATCAAGGCGGGCTACACGCATGGATACCTTTTTACAAAGAAACACTAGATGAAAATGGATATCCAAAAAGTGATATTTACCAAACTAGACCGAGTGCACTTTTTAGCAAAAAAGTAAGCAACGGATTATATATGAATCGGCAATGGGTGGATACCATGTGGCAACGAATTTATGATAGCGAAATGAAAAATATTGGCCGCTATACCTATAGCGATTTAGATTTTATTTTTCTGCAAGAGGTTGTAGAACGTGTGTCAGGCATGTCGTTGGATAGATATGTGGAGCAGTTTTTTTACAGCCCGCTGGGTATGAAAGATACAAAATTTAACCCTAGTACTATGCCCTCAAAAAATCCTATTGCACCTACGGAGGAGGATGATTATTTTCGGCATAAAAAAGTGCAGGGCTATGTGCATGATATGGGCGCTGCTATGTTTGGTGGCGTGAGCGGTCATGCTGGATTATTTTCTACCGCCGAGGATATGAGCGTGCTAATGCAAATGTTACTAAATGGTGGTGTGTATAACGGGCGGCGATATTTAAAAGAGTCAACGGTAAAATTATTTACCTCGCGTAATTCGTTTATCAGTAGGCGCGGGTTGGGCTTTGACAAACCCGAGCCAAATTCGAGTAGGTCGCAACCTACATCTACTAATTGTTCATTGGCTACATTTGGTCATACGGGTTTTACCGGTACCTGCCTGTGGGCGGATCCTGTAAATAATATTCAATTTATTTTTCTAAGTAATAGAACCTACCCTTCTGCAGCTACTAATTTGCTTTCCCGCAAAAATATTAGGGAAGAAGCGCAGCAGTACATTTATCAATCGCTTGGTATTAGTTCGCGTTAATTGGGTTACTTTTAGTTTCAAATTCAATCATTATGAAAAAACTTGGAACAACGTGCGTAATGCTGTTTTTAGCAATCACTTTATTGGCTCAAAAAAATAAAGACAAGACGGAACTAGCCCAAAATGGTATAAAAATAAATGCGAGCTCCTTATTATTTGGTCATTTGGCGCTGCAGTATGAGCGTGTATTGTCAGATCATTTTACGGTTTGTATGGGGCTGCGGGTGCGCCCAAAATTACAATTTGGCGGGTCAGAAATTTTTGAAGAAGCGAATACCGATCCCAATAATACGGTGCGCTACGAGCGTTTTCGATACGGCTCCATTGCTATAACACCCGAATTTCGATACTACCCCAAACAAGCTATGCGCGGCATTTATCTAGCGCCCTATTTCCGGTATCGCAATACCCCGTTTGATATGTCATTTAGTTATGTAAATAGTTTTGGTCAAATACAAACCGATGAGTTCAGAGGACATTTGAATGCTCTAATGGGCGGGCTCATGATTGGTACCAATATTTATTTATCACCCAAAATGTCATTGGATATTTTCATATTTGGTGGGCATTATAGTAGTCAAAAGTTTGGCCTTAGTTGGACAGCTATTCCTCCACTCACCGCGTATGACCAACAGCAATTTAGCGAAAGTTTTGCGGAGATAGAGGAAGATTTGCCTGGTACTACAAAATTTGACTACACGGTCAATTCTTCGGGTTTTGATGTTGATGCACGTTTTGGCAGTGTTGGTTTTCGGGGCGCGGGTGCTAATTTGGTTTATAAATTTTAGCCTGAACCATTTTATCATTTTACTATTGGCATTAATTTTTTAACAAAGAATACCTACCTTCGGAACTTCATACCCACACCATGAAAAAAATAATATTACTTTTTACATTTTCTTTTTTAGCAACAATAGGCTACGCCCAAAATGATTATGGCGGCAGCGGAGCCTTTGGCCGAGTATTGAATGGCGACGGTTGGTTACGACCTGGCGGCGGCGGGGCAGGGCGCGGTGCGGGCAGTGGCAAAGACAAAGGAAATGGCATTTTAAAAATAAAATTAGACGGCATACCAGCGTTGAAATTGGGCCTGGGCTATGAGTATGTAATAAATAATAAAGTAACATTTGGCGTGGATGTGTTGTATCAAATACCCGGCGATGGATCAAATGATTTATTGAATTTTGATTTTTTTTATGATCAGTTAAATCAAAATGGCGGTACCTCAAATGATTCTATTACCAATCTTTTTAGCACCAATAATTATTTTTTGAAAGGCGCAACGATTAATCGGTTTTATGTGCTGCCTGAGTTTCGGTTGTATTTTGGCAATGCCCCTCGTGGTTTTTATGCTGGCCTGTATTTTAAGTATCGCCAATTTGATTATGACAATGATTTTCTATACGTAGATTCTGCCGAGGGGTACAATATCGATTATAATTTGAACTTTAAAATGAACACCGCAAGTGCTGGTTTGAGTATCGGTTTTCAATCCTTTATTTCAAAAACGATTTCGCTTGATGTGTTGTTATTTGGCATTCAGTATAGCTCAAATATTGGCGGGCTTACAATAACTACGAACGATAAATCTCCCATCCGCCAAGATATTCAAGACAATGTAACAGAAGGGGTGGATTACTTGAATACGAATTTACCAATTGCCTCAAATTTGTTCAGAATCCGAAGAATTGATAATGATATTATTGATTTGGAGTCTCGCTTTAGCGCACCGAGTATTCGGCTACCATCCATACGCTTAGGGTTGCGTTTTTAAGAATAAAAACTAATAACCATATTTCTCTTTCCACTGCGCGCGAAGTTTTTCGCGCGTTTTGTTTTCGGTTGGGTTGTTGCCCGGGTTGTAAAAAACGGTTCCTTTAATTTCATCAGGCAAAAGTTCTTGCTCGGCAAAATTACCCAGGGCGTTATGGTCGTAGGCGTAGCCTTTTCCGTAGTTTAAATCCTTCATTAGTTTGGTGGGCGCATTGCGAATATTCATGGGTACGGATAGGTCGCCGGTTTTACGTATCAAGGCAAGGGCTTGGTCAATAGCCGTATAGCTTGCATTACTTTTTACCGAAGTGGCTAAATAAATACAGCATTGCGATAAAATAATGCGCGCTTCGGGATAACCAATTTTGCTTACGGCTTCAAAAGTTGTATTGGCTAAAAGCAGCGCATTGGGATTTGCGTTGCCTATATCTTCACTAGCAAAAATGATCATGCGCCGTGCTATAAATTTTACATCCTCGCCACCATGAATCATACGAGCTAAATAATATACCGCGGCATTGGGATCGCTGCCGCGCATACTTTTTATGAAGGCCGAAATAATGTCGTAATGCTGCTCGCCTGTTTTATCATAGAGCGCCATTTTTTGATTGACCGTTTTACTTACAAGTTCATCTGTAATAATTATTTCATCACCTTTTATTTGCGATAAAACAAGTTCCAATACATTCAACAGTTTGCGCGCATCGCCACCCGAAAGTCTTAGCAATGCTTCTGTTTCTTCAATTATTATTTTTTGCTTTTGTAAAATAATATCTTCTGCCAAAGCTTTGTACAAAACTTTTTCCAATTCTTTTTTACCTAAAGATTTTAATACAAAAACTTGGCATCTACTAAGCAAAGCTGAGTTTACTTCAAAGCTTGGATTCTCAGTTGTTGCACCAATCAATGTAATTATTCCTTTTTCTACGGCATGCAAAAGGGCATCTTGCTGGCCTTTATTGAACCTATGAATTTCGTCAATAAACAAAATACAATCGTCTAGCTTTTCGGCTGTTTTTAAAATTTCGCGTACATCTTTTACGCCGGCACTTACGGCGCTGAGTTTAAAAAAAGGTATGGAAAGTGTTTCGGCAATTACATTGGCAATGCTTGTTTTGCCCGTGCCGGGCGGTCCCCAAAGTAGTAAAGAATGTAATTGATTATTTGCCAAGGCATTTGCCAAAACGCTTCCGTCGCCGGTGATGTGTTCTTGGCCAATAATGTCGGCAAGTTTTGTGGGGCGTTGTCTTTCGGCTAGAGGTTGCATTTGCGTGATTGAAAATTAAAAATTGAAAATTAGCTATTAATGATTAGCTAGAAAATAGAAATTGACATTTAGATGGAAAAAGATTAAATTAGCACTATGAAACGACTCATTATTCTACTCCTAGCAAATTTATTTTGTCAAATAATGTTGGTGGCGCAAACACCCAATATTGACCTTGTAAAAATAGAAGGTCGATCTACAATTTCTAATTCAGGATACCCAGAAATAGGGATAGATATCAAAACATCCGACAATAACGTATTCGTAATAGGTTCTACAAAAGGTGTCATAGATTCTTTAAATATTGGAAGCTTGGAGATCAAACCCGATGATGATACCATTAAAACGTTTGTATATAAATACGATTTGCTGGGAAATAAAATATTTGGGTTTACCATTAGAGGGGTGCTTCCATTTAATATAATACCAACTAGCGATGGAGGGTGTTATATTTCGATTAGAGCGGAATACAATACGACCATTGATTTGGATCCAGCACCAAACGTAAATTCAATAATGTCAATTGAAGTTGGCGATCGACTTTTTGCAAAATATAATACGCAGGGATTGCTTGTGTGGGTTTTTAAAATAAAGAATAATAATAGTAATTCAGTTGACAGGCACGCAGATATAGAAATTGATGCATCCGAGAACCTATATATTTGTGGTGATTTTATAGACTCTATCGCTCTTGATCCTAGTAATCCAAATCAATTTGCTTATTCAAATTCCCCATGGAGACATAGTTCTTTTTTAGTAAAATTTAATACTTCGGGTCAATTCGTTTGGGGTTTTCAAATTGATAATGTAGCCAGTTACTATAACAATAGATCGTTCGGATTGGACATAAGTGATAAAGATGAATTATTCGTTTACGGAATACTTCAGGGAAATGCGGACATTGATCCGGATACTTCTTTAGTAATAATGGACACACTGAATGGCCGACATTTTGTTGCCATCTACGATGTGAACGGTAGTTTGATTAATGGTTTTAATTTTGGGGATACAACTATTATTACAACATTCCACTACGAGCCCTTGATAGGGACTGATAGTGCATCCAATATTTATATTGGATGCCCCCGTTTGGGAGGAGATTTGGATCCAGGAGCGGGGCAATATTATTTGCCACAATCTAATTCATTTCAGGATTATACAATTGTTTCATTTACCAAAACGGGTCAATTGCGATGGGCGAATAGATTGAATCGTCCGCAAAATTCAACTTATGTGAGTGCCGTATTTGGTGGTGTGAATTCATTCGGTAATGTGGTGATAGCTAATGTTATAAAAGACCCAGCTGAATTTGATTGGGGAGTTCATTCTGCTCTACACAAACCAAAGGTTAACCCAAACGGCATTCAATTGATGTATTTTGAACATACCGTAATAAGTGAATATAATAATCAAGGTTACTACTCTGGATCTTTTGACCCAGTCGATACATCAAATTATTCATTTTTATACCACCTAAGAGGAATTCATGTAGACAATGACTGTAATATATATACCACAGGTATGGCGCTTTATGCTCCTCCATTAATACCGACGGATTCAATTTTTTTAGAATCAGCTTTAGGTTCGCACGCGCATGCTATTAATAAAGTCCCAGGTCAAGCAGTAGTAAGTGTGAAATATTCGGATAGTTTTCATATAAACCCGATAGCGCAAAATGATACGAGTCAAATAAAAATTTGTGCAGGCGATTCTTTAACCATAAATATGTCTGGATTCGGTAATATAAATTGGTACGATGCTCCAGTTGGAGGAAATTTAGTTTTTACCGGTATAATGCATTCTTTGCCACCCTTATTTGCCGATACTTCTTTTTATGTAGAGGATGTGCGTTGTAATGTAATAAGCGGCCGCACAAAAGTAGAGGTGAAAGTAACACCAATAAATAATACAGTAAGTGTGTACTCCGATACTCTTACAGCCAACCAAAACAACGCCACCTACCAATGGATAGATTGCACTACAAACCTTCCGCTGCCCAATGATACCAATCAGTTTATTTATGGCATGTTCGGCACCTTTGCTGTAGATATAACTACCAATGGTTGCACACGCAGAAGCCCCTGCGTAAACATGTGGCCCAATTCTGTCGGAGATTATAGCACGAGTGATAAAATAAAAATTTACCCAAATCCAAGTACTGATTTTATAACTATGGAAATTATGGGCATTCGAAAATCGGTGCGGTATCAAATCTTGGATCCAATGGGTAAAAATATTTTCGCGGGTTATACATCTTTAGGCAAAACGAATATTGATATTTCGGCTTTGGCGAAGGGCGTTTATTTTTTGCACGTTGACCAGTTGGGCACATATAAGGTTTTAAAAAAATAATTGAAATTGACAAGAGTTTTTAGACTCCAAAATCATTTCTACTTAAAGTATAAAAAAGATTATAGAAGAGCCCTTTTAGCTACCCCAAAGATAATTGTTTGATTTGAATTGGTTTTAGATTTAGCATATTGCAAATTAGTGTTTGAAAAAGGGTCGATTTATCAGTAACACCACGCCTCCAATAATATTCGTTTAAGTATTCTTGAGTGTGCTGTATGCTGTGATACATCCCTCTAATTGATAGTTTTAATAACATAATTTCACGATGTAAGAGTTTGAAATTTTTGGGTGGTTGGCTTTCTTGTTGAATCATATTTTTATATTCTAAACTGATGGCATCATAGGCTTTCCATTTATCAGAACGGACGCAGGCTTCTTTGTTTATAAACTTATAAAAGAATGGTTTGATTTGACCTGTACTTGCTTTGGTTATGAATTGCGCTCTTGCTTTTACGACTTTTCCTTTTTTCATTTCTATGGCAATGACAAATTCCTTTTTTGTCTTTGCCTTGCTACGACCTCGTTTACCAGGATTGGGACCACCAAAACTTGATTCGTCTACATCTACTTTACCATTCAGCTTATCGTCTTCATCTTGCTCCATTGCTTTCATAACCTTGCGTTTGAAATAATAACAAGTGGTGCGACGGATGCCAGTGCGGCGGCTTAAATCATAACTACTCACACCTTTTTTGCTAGTGGCAATTAAGAATACCATCAGAAATGCACTTTGAAGTGGAAACTTGCATTTATGAAAAAGAGTTTGCGCAGTGGCTGAATGAATGTGTTTGCAACGGTTGCATTTTATTGTTGCATAAGCCGCGCTCGGGCAACCATTCGTATGACTACAACGGTAACAAACAAATCCATTTTTCCATTTCAGGTCGTATAAGTAGTCCTTACATTGTTCTTCCGTTTCAAATGATTTAAAAAAGCTGTGTAGATTATATCCTTTAAACATTTTGTATTCTTTGAGAACAAAAGTCAATATCCACAACGTACTATATTTATGTACTAATTAATTATTCGGGGTAACTAAGAGGGCTCTTCTAAAAGATTAAATTAGCACTATGAAAGTTCTATACATTTTAGGCTTATGCCTCCTTGCTTTTTTTACGGCCAGTGCTCAACTGCCTAGTATTGATTATACCAAGATTGAAGGTATACCATCTAGTGGCACTAGCTCTTATACCGATTTGGGTTTGCAAGTAAGGCACACTAATGATGCATTTTTCGTAAGTGGAATTACCTTAGGTCGGATTGACTCAGTAAACACAGGTACCTTGGCTATAAAACCTGACACACCAAGCATAAAGACATTTGTATTTAAGTATAATCATTTTGGCAATAAACTTTTTGGATTTACGATACCCAACACTAACGCAAATAAAATTGTTCCCACGTCGGACGGTGGTTGTTATGTAATCATGGAGGCCACAATAACTGGCGCAATTGACTTGAATCCTTTGCCCAGCGCAAATTTGTTGTTGGCTGTAACGCCCTATAGTAGAATAGTGGCAAAATATAATGCGCAAGGTTTGCCCAATTGGGCCTTTACGATTAAAGATAACACTCCAACAAATCAAATTTTATTTGGAAGCCAGTCATGCGAAATAGATAATGCGGATAATCTCTATCTGCACGGGTCGTTTGCCGATTCTATAAGTTTAGATCCTAGCAATCCAGCTTTTCATCTGTATGCCCCTGGTATGAGGTCTGGATTTTTAGCGAAATATACAGGTACAGGGCAGTTGGCTTGGGCGTTTAAATTGCAAAGCTCGAACCAAAATTATAATAGTAGTTATTACAGGTACCGAAATAGTATGGATATTAATATCAAAAACGAAATTGCCATTTACGATGTAATGGAAAATAGTTTTGATGCAGATCCTAGCACAGCAACAACACTTTTGGATACTGCTAATGGCTACCATTTTGTAGCGCGTTATAATACGAACGGTAATTTATTGAACGCATTTAATTTTGGCGATATAATTAAGGAGGGTGTGAATTTCCCTGCACCTTATGGCTATGGTTGGATAGAATCAGATAGTGCATCTAATATTTATATTGGCAGCCGTGCCTTAGGTGGAGATATCGATCCTGGTAGCGGTCAGTTTTATTTTGCAACTAATAATTATAAGAGAGATTTTGCGTTGGCTTCCTATACAAAGAATGGACAATTGCGTTGGGCGCAGCAATTAAAACTTTTGAATACGATTAATGGAGGGTCCACTGATAATGATGCACGAGGATCGGTTAACGACGATGGAAATCTTTTTATTATTCATCATATGGATGGTCCAGTTGATTTTGACCCAGGTAATTTTACAGCTATCCACAAGCCTACCACGGCATTTGCTAATGTAAACGGATATAATCTACATAATGTTATCGCCAAGTATAATACAAAAGGATATTACTCTGGTTCTTTTGACCCAGTGGACACCAGCAACTTTGCGCTTTCTTACTCCATGTTTGATATTGATGTTGACAATGATTGTAATGTTTACACAACAGGAGGATATTATACGCACACCCAAATACCAGCCACATCTACACTTGTGTTGCAAAGCGCGGCAGGCCCAATTACCTACCCCTTAAATAATATCAATCATTACGAAGCCGTAACCGTAAAATACTCGGATGATTTTCCTATAAACCCAATTATCCAAAACGATAGCAGTCAATTAAAAATTTGCGCTGGCGATTCGCTCACGGTAAATGTATCGGGCACGGGTACGCTTAATTGGTATACTGCCGCCGCTGGTGGTAATCTTGTTTTTTCTGGTATCAGCAATTCCCTGCCGACGCTTTATGCAGATACCGTTTTTTATGTAGAAGAAGTAAGTTGCAACGCAATCAGTGGTCGTACAAAAGTAGAAATATTTGTTACGCCTTTAAATAATGCTGTGAGCCTATCATCTGACACGCTTAGAGCATATCAAAATAACGCCACCTACCAATGGATAGATTGCATTACCAATCTACCACTACCCAATGATACCAATCAATTTATAAGTGGCAAATACGGAACCTTTGCTGTGGATATTACCACTAGTGGTTGTACTCGCAGGAGTCCTTGCATTAATCTCTGGCCAAATGCTGTGCAGGATTTTGATGCTGATGATAAAATAAAAATATACCCAAACCCTG
This sequence comes from Chitinophagales bacterium, assembly GCA_038258625.1. GTDB lineage: Bacteria > Bacteroidota > Bacteroidia > Chitinophagales > Chitinophagaceae > JAGNRR01. Next base: position 2,332 of record JBBSPP010000005.1, on the reverse strand, counting down.
GCCAAAAAAATATTACGGTAGAGATACTCGGTCATCAAAAATCTCTGCGGTACAATTTGCTGACCCCTACGGGTAATAATATTCTTTCGGGTGAAACCTTGGAGTCAAAAACGAGCATTGATATTTCTGCTGTTGCAAAAGGGATTTATTTTTTGCAAGTTGAAAATTTTGGAACTTATAAAATAATAAAGGAATAAGTTTAAATAAAAACCGGTCGCCCTTTCAACAAATCTCGCAAATCATCGGGTATCAAATACTGCTCCATAAAATCATCCATTTCCTGCTTGGTTTCGGGCGAAAGTAGCTCTTGGATTTCGGCCATAATTTCGCCACTAATGGCGTAGGGCATCGCGGAGTAGAGCATATTATCGCCCGTGCAGTAGGAGTAGATTTGATGCTCTTCTTTTTTATCAATAGGTTTTCCACTTACTACGCAGTGGCCTATATAATCTTCAATATTATTAGTTGGGTTATCCAAAAAATATTGCGCCCGCGCCTGAAAATCTACACGCGACATATATTTTTCTATACGCTCCGTGCTTTCTACTGAAAGTTGTTTTTGCATAGCCATTGCGCAGGGAACACAAATGGCAATTTCAAAAATTACGTCCGTGCCTTTGTTTGCTTTTTCTATTAAAAATTCTGAATGCTCTGTCAGCTTTTTTTTGCACATCGTACATTCCTGAAAACGTTGTTCGCTATCAAAAGGATAAAAGGCTTTATCTATCGGAGCTGATTTTGGAAACTTTAGTTCAAAATTTTCATCCTCCCAATCTTTTTCAAAATCAAATTCGTCGTCCTTGTTCATGTTTTTCAAATATAATTATGATGTTTCTAAATAGTAGCTCTCGTGCATAGTTTACTTTCGCCACCATGAATTTAAACGCTGACATTCAAAAATTGGAACGAAATTATTTGCCAAAAAATCTAATTGTAAACACCAAGGAAGATGTGATTCCGTACTTTGAAGAATTACTCCAACGAGAAATAAATAATGTAGAAGAGTTAAAAAAATGGTTGCAAGACGGTAGCGAGTTAGAAGCTGCACTAAGCGAAGATGTATGTTGGCGACAAATAAACATGACGCGCGATACTGAGAACAAAGAATACGAAGAGCGGTTTACCAACTTTGTGATGAACATTGAGCCGCACATAAAACCTTTTGCGCATGAGCTAAATAAAAAATTAATCGCCTCGCCTTTTGTAAAAGAGTTGGGCGAAGACTATGATATTTTTCTGCGCGGTATAAAAAATGAAGTTGCATTATATCGTGAAGAAAATATTCCGTTGGAGGCGGAGATAAATGTTCTATCCCAACAGTTTGGTTCCATAAGCGGTAAGATGAGTATTGAAGTGGACGGCAAAGAATTTACCCTGCAACAAGCAGCAAAATTTTTGCAACAACCTGACCGAGCTCGGCGGGAAGAAGTCTTTTTTAAAGTAGCAAAAAGACGTTCTGAGGATAAGGAAAAGCTAGATGAACTGTTTGATAAACTGTTAGCAAAACGCCACCAAGTGGCTTTAAATGCTGGCTTTGAAAATTACCGTGATTATATGTTTAAAGCACTTGGGCGGTTTGACTATGGCGTAAAAGAGTGCGAAGATTTTCATGCTAGCGTGAAAAAATATATGCTGCCGTTGGTAGAAAAAATATATGCAGAGAAAAAAGAAACTTTAGGTTTGGAAAAATTACAACCGTGGGATTTGGATGCCACGCCCGAAGGACAGCAACCGCTGAACCCTTTTGAAAATGGCGGTGAACTCACCGACAAGGCAATTGAAGTTTATGATAAACTCAATCCTTTTTTTGGTAATTGCATACGAAAAATGAAAGACATAAAACACCTTGACCTTGATAGCCGAAAAGGCAAAGCGCCAGGTGGTTATAATTGTCCGCTGGCTGAAACGGGCGTGCCGTTTATTTTTATGAATGCTGCTGGCACGGCTGATGATGTGATAACAATGATGCACGAAGGCGGTCATGCGTTTCATAGTTTTTTGGCGCATGATTTACCGCTGAGTGGGTTTAAAGAATATCCTATGGAAATGGCGGAACTTGCTAGCATGAGCATGGAGCTTTTTACGTTTGAGCATTGGAATGTTTTTTATGAAAATAAAGAAGATTTAAAACGTGCGCAACAAGAGCAGCTTGAACGCGCGTTGACAATTTTTCCGTGGATTGCAACCATTGATAAATTTCAGCATTGGATTTATACCCACCCAAAACATACGCACGAAGAACGCACAACGGAATGGATGAAAATTTTGACGGAATTTTATCCTACCAATATTGATACAACAGATTTGGAAACCATCCGACAAATACAATGGC
>JBBSPP010000004.1:0-21560 GCA_038258625.1 Chitinophagales bacterium | reverse complement strand
TATTGTGCGCTTCGTTTTTTGTAATAATGACAACTGAAATATTCAATGCTGTAAAAGTAAAATTTATTTAAACTGAATTTGTACTTTTAGGTTCTTCAAAAATTATTTATTATGAAAAACATTTTACTGGGTGGGCTTCTCCTACTTTTTACATTTCAATTAAACGCACAAAAAGTTTGCACGCCAGAATTTCTTTGGGATTTGGGCCGAGTAAGTGGCCACTCAATTAGTGATGACGGACAAACAATTTTTTATTCCGTTAGTAAGCAAAATGTAAAAACTGAAAAAACCGAGCGTACTTTTTTTTCTATGTCAATTGATGGCGGCAACCCACGCATAATAGACGGGCTACCTAGCAAGACAAATGTAAAAGTTTTTGATAACGCCCAGGATTCCAAACTATCGCCCGATGGACGTAAAGCAATAATCGTGCGCAATGTACCCGTTGAAAAAGTGACCGGCAAACAGCTATACCCCGATATGAAAAACTCCGATGTGTATATTTATGACAACCTAAATTACCGGCATTGGGATACTTGGGAAGACGGAAATTATGATCATTTATTTATAGCCGATGTAGTATCGGGCACGGCCGTTGCCGAAAAAGATTTGATGCCCGGCACCACCTTCGACTGCCCTACAAAACCATTTGGTGGCAGCGAAGATTATCTATTTTCGCCCGATAGCCGAGAGGTAATTTATGTATGTAAAAAGAAATCGGGCGTGGATTACGCCGAGAGTACCAACACCGATATTTACGCTTACAATATTGCCACAAGCAAAACTGAAAACCTAACGTGGCAAAATGCAGGCTATGATATGAACCCTACATTTAGTAAGGACGGGCGCATGATGGCCTACACGCAAATGAAGCGCGACGGTTACGAAAGCGATAAGAATGATATTATTGTGATGGATTGGAACACCAAAAAAAAGGAAAATGTAACGGCCTATTGGGACGAGAGTATAGCATCATTTTTTTGGGCCAGTGATAATGAAACGATATTTTTCTTAGCGGCTTTCCACGGCACAGAGCAGCTTTTTAAACTAAACGTAAACCGTCCTCGAAGTATTGAACAAGTAACCGATGGACAATTTGATATTCGCGGCATTGTAGGCCAAAGTGGCCGTTACCTAATTGTGCATCGCGGCGATATGAACCATGCCACCGAGCTGTATAAAGTAAATATTATTAGCGGCGATATGACGCAGCTTAGCTATGTAAATGATGCAGCATACAAAAGTATAGCGATGCCAAAAGTAGAAGGCCGCTGGACGAAAATTGATGGCGGACGAGATTTGTTTTCATGGGTTGTGTACCCACCCAATTTTAACCCGAACAAAAAATATCCTACACTACTTTATTGCCAAGGTGGACCACAGGGCGCATTATCACAGTTTTATAGCTACCGCTGGAATTTCCAGTTAATGGCCAGCCAAGGTTACATTGTAATTGCGCCAAACCGTACAGGAATGCCAGGTTGGGGCACGCAACACAACGAGCAAATTAGTGGCGATTGGGGCGGATTGGCAATGGATCATTACCTAGCTGCGATTGATGATATTGCTACCGAGCGCTATGTAGATGCGAACCGCTTGGGCGCTGTGGGCGCGAGCTATGGCGGGTATTCTGTCTTTATGTTGGCGGGTATTCATGAGGGGCGGTTTAAAACGTTTATTTCACATTGTGGATTGTTCGATTTGCCAAGTTGGTACGGCACCACCGAGGAATTATTTTTTGCTAACTGGGATATTGGCGGGCCATATTGGGAAGATAATAATCGTGTAGCACGTAAGAGTTACGAAAACTTTAGTCCATCATCTTATGTACAAAATTGGAATACGCCCATACTAATTTTCCAAGGCGGACACGATTATAGGGTGCCGATAGGGCAGGGGCTACAGGCTTTTCAGGCAGCGCAAGTGAAACGAATTAAAAGCCGGTTGGTTTTTCTGCCTGACGAAAATCATTGGGTGCTGGCGCCGCAAAATGCGATGGTGTGGCAGCAGGAATTTTTTAGGTGGTTAAGGGAGACGTTGTAGTTTTCTTGGAGAGTTGAAAATGGAGAGTTGAGAGTAGTTTGATGTTTTACGTTCTTAATTCTTTGTTAGAAGAATTCAGTTTTTATTAATGCTGTGGTTTTTTACCTCAAATAAACCTCCCGCGTCGTAGCACTCAACAATCGATTATTTGATAAAAGTATTTCAATCCTGAAAGCATGTTTCACTTTATTAGTCGGAGCAGTGATTAATTTTAAGTCAATCTGCTCATCAGAGAAATAGGTGGATTCATTATTTGGTGAGGAGAAATAATTTTGTACATATTCATCAACTGGCAAAAAGGTCGGTCCATAAAATTGTTGGAAGTAACTATTAATGGTATCGCCTGCGCGGTGAGTGGCATCAAAATTATTCAGGGTAATAATCCGAAACTGCATAATACCATTATTGGGTATATAGCGGTTAGGTTCAACACAATCACAAGCATAGGCAGTTGTAAAAATGGTAGTGGGCGCACTGCAACTAGCTTGGCTTTTTTCAATGGTGGCTCTTATGCCAAATTGTTTTAAATCTATGGTGTCGGCCAAGCTCACGGCATCTAGTTGATTGTTGAGCGCATCGATATTATCTACTTGCAATGAGCAATACGAAAAATAAGTTACACTAATATAATCGGCACATTTGCAACAGCCCAACATAAAATAGGGCAGGGCAAAAACAATAAGAACTTTCCAGATTTTCATATTTATGTAAACGAAGATAATCTTGTGTGCGTTAGTGAACTAAATAATAATGCCCATGGAAATTACGACGTTTATTTCGCTTCTCGAAACGATTATTTACCCTAAATATATTTTCCAAAAAAAGCCCGTCCCTACAATTTGTAAGAACGGGCTATTGTTTTTTCCTAAATAAAATATCTATTTATCTACCTTCAATAATTTTACATTATACTGGTTGTCATCCACATTTATTTTTATAAAATAGGTGCCATTGCTAAAACTACTTGCATCAATTAGTCTTTGGCGTTTGCTCAAATCAATGTTCGATGTTTTTAAATTATGAACTACTTGGCTCAACGTATTATAAATGGTAATTTCTAAATTATCGGCCATGCCCAAATCAGTAAAGTCAAGCGAAACTTGGTTGGTAAACGGATTAGGATATACACTGATATTATTGTTGAGTGCCAAATTGTTTACTACACTAGCTATGATGTTTATGGTATCATAAATTGTGAGTTGGCAATTTGCATCTTGTACAATGGCGGTAACATAATAAACACCTGCAGCCGTATAAGTATTGCTTGGATTGGCGGCGGTGCTTGTATTACCATCGCCAAAATTCCAATTGTATGCTATAATATTCGTTGCAGAGGTCACTCCGAAATTAATTGGGCTACCAATGTTGGGACTGCCGGACCGTGTGATAGTGGGCGTCCATGCAAAAACAATGACATTGGTAATGGTGGTATCATTGCCCTGCGGGCTGTACGATACTAATCGTACGGCGTAGGTGCCGCCCGTGGTGTATGTATGGCTTTGTGTAAGCGTTGTACTGTTAGCTGTGTTGCCATCACCAAAATCCCAATTGTAGTTTGTATAAATTGTAGATCCTGTAATGGCAAAATTTACCAAGCCTTTACAATCTGCATTTTGACTAGTAAAAGTTACGTTGGGTGGAAGTGTGCCTTGCACTACAATTGTTTGCGTAGTCGTATCGGTTTTTCCGCAAGATGTTACAATCAATGTAATAGTGTAAGTACCTGGCGTGGTATAAATATTCGTTGGGTTGGGCAAGGTTGACGTATTGCCATTCCCAAAGTTCCAGTTCCAAGCAGTTGTATTGGCCGAACTCGTATTAAAAAACATAACAGGATTGCCCGATTGTGGGCTACTTGGCGCATAGGTAAAGTTGGCAACTGGCGCGGCCGCTTTGTGTGCTATCCAATTTAACTCGAAACCTGGTAGTACTGCCGACCCGTCTGAGGAAAATCTTATAAGCATTTGCGATGCTGTGCCAGTAATTGTAGGCGGCATAAAACTACCACTACCCGTCCATAATATAGTGCTACCTGTAGTAGGCCCATTATAAACGGTGAGATAATCATACCCGCTTTCTGTTTGGAACAGTACGCGCTGCAATACTATACTATCTGTACAAGTGCCTGGATTTATCAGGAAACTACAATTTTCATTGTTTTGATAATTGCCATTGGGCCCACCACTATCAAATAATTTACCGGTATCAACCGTCGAGGCTGTATTGGTACACATCGTAAATGCATTTACAACAGTAACAAATTTGGTAATAGAATCACTGCCAATATTATTGCTCGCTACCAATTTTACAGGGTAGGTGCCAGGTGTGGTAAATGTGGCACTTGGATTTTGTACAATACTAGTTGTGGGCGAGGCTCCAACAATAGTCCAAGACCATTGGCTTGGCGCGTTGGTGCTGCTATCATAAAAAGTAACCAACGTATTGGGTGTAACTACCCAATTGGACATGCCAAAATTAGCTATTGGAGCAACGGTTGTAGTATCCAAGATCACAGTATAATCTTCCATTTGTCCGTAAAGTGGATTGGTACAGGATGTAGCTAGCAGTGTATAATCTTCACTCGCTACGCGCATCCGTAATGGCACGCCTTTAACCGCTGTACCCGGAATATTAATGAATCCAGTTTTTAAATAACTATAAATATTAAAATCGGCAATCACCTCTGTTGTACTTAGCTGTCCGTCATTATTCATATCCAACCATACGCGCACATACTCCGTATTATCCAACACAGTGATGCTAATGGGGTAATTATTCCCTACAATCAATCGAGTTGAATCTGTACAGGTTTTATCCAAATACCCTTCGGTGGCATTGCTAGATGTATTATTAATAGTACCCAGCGTTACGTTGCTAATTCCTTTGTAAAGATTAGGATTGGTAGCCACCGGCGAGCAACTCGCAGCGGCTGGCCCAAAAGTGCCGAGTATCGTAATTGATTTTGAAAAAGAATCTGTACCCGTAGCATTTGTTGCCAACAGCTTTACTTGATATGTACCTGCAGCAGCGTACAAGTGGGTTGGATTTTGCAAGGTTGAATTATTGCCATCGCCAAAATTCCAAGCCCACGAGGTAGGCGTATTTAAAGTACTATCCAAAAAGTTGATAACACCCGAGCAAGCTGTAGCTGTGGAGTTGCCAAACTTTACACAAGGCATGGTGCTAATGTTCATATAAATAGGAATGCTATCCACGAGGCTATTTGTATCATTGGTATTTACTACAACCCAAGCTGTATCAAGCCCGCCAGCTAATCCTGTGGAGTTTACGCGGATTAACACTGTATCAGTATTGCCCATAGCTACACTACCGCTCGTTGGCGATAGTTGTAAATTAGCACTTCCAACATTATTACCTTGCATACCCCAACGTACAGCATTGCCTAGCACTTGGCCAATATTGTTGTTTATACTTACATAATTATAGCCAATACTAATTGCTTTTCCTGCGCCAATTGGTTTATAGGTAACTACATCATTATTTGCATAAGTAGCTATTGTCACTTTATTGGGGTCGGTTATATTAAAATATAGCGTATTGGCTACAGTACTAAAATTTGTAGTCAACGAATCTGATAATGGCGTGGTGGTATTTACAATTGTATTGGTGGCAGAATTAAAGCCGAGATAATTAGCATTGAATAATCCTAAATCACTCAACACATTTACGTAATCCGTTCCATTTACAATTACGGTACCGCCATTTTGAACAAAATTTTGAACAACTGGGGCAAACGTGCTAACCGGTGTAGCCGTATATATTGACGGAATTAATAATACTTTTTTGCCCACCAACAAATTTTGCATTACGCTTGGAATAATCGTTGAGGTGGTGGTCATTGTATAATTTGTGAAATGCTGATTGAGTGCAAGCAACGTATTATTATACATGGAAGGGTATCCACTGCTAAGTCTATCCCACACGAGCATTTCGTTTCCTGTTACCGAATTGTTTCCGTTCATATTCCAATTAAGCTGGCCACCATTCGTATTTGATATTAAAAGATTTACATCAACCGTATCATTACAACCAAGAGTTACATTAAAAAAGCCAGGGTTATAGGCCACCGTTGGCGAAGCTTGTACTGTAATGTTTTGGGTAATGGTATCAAACGCATTACAACTTTCAGCAATCATCGTTATGGTGTAAGTACCGGCTTGAGTGTAAATATGGTTTGGGTTTTGCACTGTTGAAGTACCGCCATCACCAAAATTCCAATTCCAAACGGTTGTGTTATTACTACTGCCATCTGTAAACACCACAGTATCCAACAATGCCGGATTGGTAGCGGCAAAAGTAAATGCAGCAGTTGGTGCAGGTAACACTTGTTTATGCGCCGTCCAATTGGCTACAAAACCGCTATCCACTCCACTCGTGTTGGAATAAAAAGTAACCAACATCTGATTATTTGTACCAACAATTTTGGTAGGTAATAAAGGATTGCTACTGTTAAATAACAATTGGCTAGAAGTTGTAGCGCCATTATACACTCGAAGGTAATCAGACGATGAGTACATTTTATATTTCGAAATCAACAGCACAATACTATCGGTACATGTACCGGGGTTTATTAAAAAGCTACAATTTTGGTTATTGCTATAGCTGCCTGTTGGTCCGCCCGAATCAAACAACACGCCCGTATCAGTTGTTGAAGATGCTTGTACACACATAGTATCACCTGCCAGTACGGTAATATTTTTGGTAATAGAATCACTACCAAAAGCATTTGTAGCAACAAGTTTAAGCGCATAAGTTCCTACAGTATTAAATGTTGTACTTGGGTTTTGAATAGTACTTGTACTGGGCGTGCCGCCATTCAGCGTCCAGCTCCACGAGCTAGGAAAATTACTTGAAAGATCTTGCAACGCCACTGGGCTGCCCGTGCCAACTACCCAAGTAGTGGTGGTAAAATTAGCCACCGGCGGTGTAGTAATGGGCTTCACTTTTACTGTATAATCTTCCGCCTGACCGTATGTGATGGTAGCGCAAGAAGTGGTAAGATTATAACTATCACAAACAATGCGCAGGCGCAACGGCGTATTAGTAACCACCGTGCCTGGCAAAGTAAACGTCGCCTGTTTTACATTGCCATAAGTGGTAATGTAGGCCAGCTCTTCGGTAGCACTTAGCTGTCCATCATTGTTCATATCGAGCCATACTTTTACACGCTCGTTGGGGTCATATACATTTACCGTAATTGTATGTGGCATGCCCAATTGCAATGAGGTAGAGTCCGTACAAGTATTATCTAAATATCCTTCGGTAGCGGTGCCAGAGCCTTTGTTTATATTACCAAGGGATACAAGCGCAATCCCATCATTCGCATTGGGGTTGCTAGCTATAGGGTAGCAGGCTATGGGTTGCGGGCCGTGTACGCCATTTACAATTATATTTTTCGAAAAAGAATCAGTACCCGTAGCATTTGTTGCCACTAAGGTTACTGTGTAGGTACCAGCGACAGCAAATAAATGAGTGGGATTTTGCAAAGTTGAAGTATTGCCATCACCAAAATTCCAAGCCCATGAAGTTGGGTTATTTAGCGTACTATCGGCAAATGCTAACGTACCAGTACAATTGCCAGGGGCGGTATTGCCAAAATTTACACAAGGCATAGTGCTAATATTCATATAAATTGGAATACTATCCACAGGGCTATTCGGATCGTTGGTATTAACAATTACCCAAGCGGTATCAAGCCCGCCTGATAATCCATTCGAATTTACGCGTATTAATACCGTATCAGTATTACCCATAGTAACCGAACCATTGGTTGGTAATACTTGTAAATTAGCACTACTTAATCCGCCTTGGCTCCAGCGTACAGCATTGCCAAGTACTCTGTTGAAGTCTGGATTTATTGTTCGATAGTCAAAACCAATAAAAATTGCTTTTCCTAGACCATAGGGCAAATAGGTAACAATATCACTCGTTCCAGACTCTATAATTTTTTGTTTGTTTGGATTGGTCAAATTATAGCGAGCCGCATAACTAGTAACTGTCAAATTAGCTGGCAAAGAATCAGTAAGTGGCGTGCTGGTATTAATAACTTGAACAGTACCCGAATTTAAATAATTTGTATAGGCCCCAGTAAATAGTCCAATTTTGGTTGGTGCTTGCAAGTTAAAATCAGCGCATGTAATCAACGTGCCACCATTATTTACAAAATTTTGAAGCACTGGGGTCATTTGACTTAGTATGGTATTATTTCCCGAAAAATTTGTTGGTAGCAAAAGCACATCTTTATTTGATAATAAGGACTGCATTGTACTTGGCACTGTTGTAGAGGTTTGGGTTATATTATTACCTGGGGCATACTGATTAATTGCATTCAATGAATTTACAACCGTCAGGTTATAATCTGTTCCATACGTCCATACTAGTATTTCGCTGATACCAGCCGAGCCTACATTCCAATTTAGCGCGCCGCCATTTGTATTGGATATTAAAAGATTGACATCTGCTGTATCATTACAACCAAGCGATACATTAAAAAACGCTGGATTGTACGATACAGTAGGGGCAGGCTGTACGGTTATTGTTTGGGTGGTAGTGTCAAACGCATTACAGCTTTCGGCAATAAGGGTAACGGTAAATGTGCCACTTTGCGCGTAAATGTGCGTAGGATTTTGTTGAGTACTAATACCACCATCACCAAAATTCCAACTCCAAGCGGTTGTAGTATTCGAGCTGCCATCAGTAAAAATTACGGTATCTAAGAAAGCGATATTGGTTTGCGATGCCGTAAAAGATGCGGTTGGTGCTGGCACTTGTTGTTTGTGAGCAATCCAGTTCGCTACAAAGCCACTATCCACACCCGACGAGTTTGATATAAATGTAACCAGCATTTGATTAGATGTACCTACAATTTTGACAGGCAAAACAGGGTAAGAATTGCTATACAACAATTGGCTAGAAGTAGTTGGCCCGTTGTAAACACGCATATAATCACTAGAACTCCACATTTTGAATTTAGTAATATTCAGTACAATACTATCCGTGCAAGTACCTGGATTAATCAAGAAACTACAATTTTCGTTATTAGCGTAGCTCCCATTTGGCCCACCCGAATCTGTTACAATCCCCGAGTCTGCCGTAGAAGTTTGATCCACGCACATAGCAAATGCATTAACGACCGTAATATTTTTTGTAATCGTATCACTACCAAAAGCATTAGTAGCAATCAGAGTAACCGAATAAGCTCCTAAAGTATTGAAAGTTGCACTTGCATTTTGCACCGTGCTAGTGGCAGGTGTTCCGCCCTGCATTGTCCAGCTCCACGCAGTGGGTGCGTTGGTGCTTATATCAGTAAAGTTTACAGTTGTACCAGGCGTAACTACATAATTTGTGGTAGTAAAATTGGCCACGGGCGGCGTAGATACGGTATCCAAAAATACCGTATAATCTTCGGCTTGGCCATAGCCTGGGCTGGCGCATGCTGTGGTAAGTGTAAAATAATCCGACATCACGCGCATACGCAATGGCGTGTTTGTTACAGCCGTGGCGGGTATAAAAATATTACCCGTTTTGATATAACTACCGCTGGGAAAATCGGCCACAAGCTCGGTGGAAGAAAATTGCCCATCATTATTAGCATCTAACCACACGCGTACTTTTTCGTTATAATCAAAAGTGGTAACACTTATGGGGTAAAAATTGCCTATTACCAAAGTAGTAGAATCTGTACAAGTTCTGTCCAAATAACCCTCCGTAGCATAGCCCGAATTATGATTAATATTACCCAAGGTTACATTCGATATCCCATCGTAATAATTAGGATTCGTAGCCTGTGGGTAACAGCTGGCCGATACAGGCCCAATGCCACCATTCACTACAATATAATTTGTTCGTATTTTAGTATTAGCGCCTGTGCCACATGGGCCCGTTGCCATTACGGTAAGTGTAACGGTAAACGTACCCGAAGTGGTATAAGTATGGCTTGGAGCAAAGGTTGTAGCCGTGTTGCCATCACCAAAATTCCACAAATAATTATTACCACCTGTGGAAGTATTGCTAAAATTAACCACGGCTGGTAAATTACAATTAGTAGTATCTGCCGAAGTAAAATTGGCCAACACAGCCACTGGCTGATAAATAGCGCCAACACCTACTGCGTGCCAAGCGTTTGTTACCTGAATTTCCTGCGCACTGCAACTACCGTACAAATCTTTGGCAGCTTGAATCGTAGCCACTCGGGAAGCAGCATAGTTACTATTGGGTGTAAGATAAACCGTCAACGCCCGGTAGGCTATTTTCGCGGCGTGCGCCATGGTAATACTACTTACTGAGTATGACTGTGCATTATCATTTACCCCGCTACCACCTTGGCACAATAGGTAAAACCAATACGTATGCGGCACACCATTTCGGTGTACTTCCTGATTTACAAAATCCCAATAAGTGCCTTGATAGGTATCTGGATCTTGTAATTGATTTGGGTTGGCAAAGTTTCGAAAAGGTAAACCATTATTCAAAACAAACTGTTCGCCCATGGTAAAGTTACCCGCCGCAGGATTAGCAAAAAACTCAATCGCCACACCAAAAATATCACTGAAAGATTCATTCAGCGCGCCCGATTCGTTAGTGTACACTAGGTTGGCAGAGTTTTCGGTTACGGCATGCGTAATTTCATGACCCACCACATCCATAGTAGTAAGCGGGCCATAATTTACACCATCGCCATCACCGTAGGTCATTTGATAACCGTCCCAAAAAGCATTTACATAATTGAAATCATAGTGCACAAAACTATTGATGGGCGCGCCAGCATTGTCATACGAGTTGCGGCCATGCACATTCAAAAAGTATTCGTGCGTTTTTTCGGCACCGTAATGCGCGTCATGCGCTGCGCTATCTACCGTCCAAATATTATTATTATCCGTAATATTTGTAGCACTAAAGTAAGATGTGCCCATACCCATATTTTTAGTAGCGATTGAGCGTGTGCCAGTTTCGCGAAGTATAAAACTAGATGGGCTAATACTATCCGTTGTGATAGCTACTGTGCCGTTATATTTTGTATGCGCCGTGCCTACGACATTTGTATGAATAATTCTATTTTCTTCAAAAACAAGCGAACCATCAATTTTTGATAAATATAAAAAAGCCCGAACTGCAGTTGGGCTAGTACCATGTGCTTCCATTTTGTAACACAGTGCCATGGGCTGATTGGGTCTTTTTATATAAAAAGTACCTTTGTTTTCAATCTTGTGCGAAGAAGAGATGCTTCCTTTTCCAAGTAAATAATTTTTGGCAAAACTTATGGCCGCTTCCTCCGAAAAATTTTCTGATCCAGCTTGCATATCGGCAACCGGAAAATACTCCGCGGTTACACCATGAATAGCACCATTTTTCGTATGAATTTTTATTGTACTATGTTCTACTGTTATGTCATCTATGGTTTGTCGATAAAAGTAATGGGTGTACCCAATATCATCGGTTTCCTGTTTTAGGGCGTTAACAGCTATATTTTCTGAAAACTTCGAGAGTAAATTTTGTAACCAAATAGTTCTGTCTTTTACATTAGTAATAGGTTCATTATCAAAACGAATGGATTGAACCGTGCCGTAGTCATCATGTGTGATGACTGCTGTAGCGCCTCTCAGAATGCTATCGGCTTGGTAGCCAGTGTAGGTTTTGGCTGTGGTGGCAAAAGAAAAGAACATCAAAAACGAACTGTAAAGAAGAATGTTTTTACCCAAATTAAAAGTTTTCATTAATTTTTTTTAAGTGCTTTGTATAGTTAAAAAGGTTTGCCCAAAAAGTCTTGCAACGCTTGAAATTTTGGATAGGTAAAACTATGTTAAACGGTTGGGTATAGGGGTGGTTGTATTGTACTGAGATGTTATTAAAGTCTCCTTTTTTGGGGTTTTTCAGAGCAATGTTTTACTCTGTTGAGACGAAACGGTAGTGCAGCAGTTATTTGATCTTGCAACTTTAGCAAAAAACCTAGTGCTTTATTTCAATCAGCCCGTCAGTGTTTGACGTTGTGACTTGGTGTATAAAAAGTATTGGAATAATATTTTTATGTGCAGATAATCCCCAACCTTTATTCTCTCGAAAAATAACTATTTTGTCAAAAGCAACAACGGCCACAGCTCCCAAAAAACTCACTCCCTTAATGCAGCAGCATTCGGCTATCAAAAAAAAATATCCCGATGCAATTTTGCTTTTTAGAGTGGGTGATTTTTATGAACTGTTTGGGCAAGATGCGATTATAGCTGCGGACGTTTTGGGAATAACGTTGACCAAAAGAAACAATGGTGGCACCAACGAAGAGTTAGCAGGTTTTCCGCATCACAGCATTGATACGTATTTGCATAAATTGGTACGAGCTGGACACCGAGTAGCCATCTGCGATCAACTCGAAGATCCTAAAAAAGCAGTAGGCATTGTAAAGCGCGGCGTAACCGAATTAGTAACGCCCGGCACGGCCACCAGTGATAAAATGCTGGATAACCAAAACAATAATTTCCTCGCCACCATCCATATTGATGGCGAAAATTATGGTGTTGCGTTTGTAGATATTAGCACGGGCGAGTTTATGTGTGCCGAGGGCAATGCCGAGTATATGGACAAGCTTTTGCAAACCATAAAACCAGCAGAAGTAATTTACTGCCGAGGCAAAAAGAAAAAATTTGCCGAGCAGTTTGGCGAAAAACATTACACTTATCTTTTGGACGAATGGATTTTTACCGAAGACTATGCCACCGAAAATTTGCTCACACATTTCCAGGTAAGCACGCTCAAAGGTTTTGGCATTAGCGATATGCCATTGGCAATAATCGCTGCTGGCGCTTGCCTCCATTACCTAAAAGATACCGAGCATCCCAACTTGCAACATTTACATACCATACAGCGCATTACGCGCAATGAGTTTTTGTGGATGGACCGTTTTACAATTCAGAATTTAGAATTGTTGAGTAGTAATATCCCTGATGGTAGTACGTTGCTCAGCGTGTTGGATAATACAATTTCGCCCATGGGCAGCCGCATGATAAAACGGTGGTTATTGTTTCCGCTACAAGATGTAGCGAAAATTAATGAGCGATTAAATGCCGTAGAACATTTAATTAAAGAAACTGATTTGGTAAACACTGCGGTGGGTTTTGTGAAACAAGTAGGCGATGTGGAGCGCATGGTGGCAAGATTGCCATTGAAGAAAATTTCGCCCCGTGAAGTGTTGCATTTAGCCCGCGGCTTAAAATGTATAGAAGAAATAAAAACGCTTTGCAGCAAAAGCGATAATCAATTAATACAGCGCCTGGCCGAGCAGCTAAATCCGTGCGAACGCATTCGTGAAAAAATAAATGAAACCCTCTTAGAAAATCCGCCAGCCGTTGCGGCAAAAGGCGAATTGATACAAGACGGTATAGATGCCGAGCTTGATGAGCTACGCGGTATTTCTAAAAACGGGAAAGATTTACTGCTCGAAATAAAAGAACGCGAGGTAGAAAAAACAGGGATTACGTCTTTGAAAATTTCGTTTAATAATGTGTTTGGCTACTACCTCGAAGTTACAAATCGTTATAAAGACCAAGTACCCGAAGAGTGGATCCGCAAACAAACACTGGCGAATGCCGAGCGATACATAACGCCTGAATTAAAAATACTAGAGGAAAAAATACTCGGCGCGCAAGACAAAATTCTGGCGCTGGAAATAAAAATCTATGATGAACTGCTTTCGCAATTGCAAGAGTACATCACACCTATTCAGCTAAATGCACAAATGATTGCGCAGCTAGACTGTCTAATTTGCTTTGCAAAAAATGCACTGAAAGAAAACTATAAAAAACCCGATGTTCAAGAAAATTCAAACCTCGAAATTACCAATGGGCGTCACCCGGTTATAGAACAAAACCTACCGATTGGCGAAAGTTATATTAGCAATTCTGTACGCCTAGATAAAGACGAGCAGCAAATGATTATTATCACGGGGCCGAATATGAGTGGTAAAAGTGCGCTGCTTCGCCAAACAGTTTTAATCACACTGATGGCGCACGCGGGTAGTTTTGTACCTGCCGAAAAAGCGGTGATTCCGCTCACAGATAAAATTTTTACGCGCGTAGGCGCCAGCGATAACTTAAGCGGTGGAGAGAGTACATTCATGGTTGAGATGAACGAAACGGCGAGCATCATAAATAATATTAGCGACCGATCTCTAATCGTGCTCGACGAAATTGGACGTGGCACGAGCACCTTTGATGGTATCAGTATTGCATGGAGCATCGCCGAGTTTTTGCACAATCATTCTTCGCGGCCACTTACACTTTTTGCAACGCACTACCACGAATTAAACGAACTCGAAAAGAAAAATAAACGCATTCGCAACTTTCATGTAACGCATAAAGAAGCGGGCAATAAAATAATTTTCCTACGCAAACTTGCCGAAGGGGGCAGCACGCACAGCTTTGGTGTACACGTAGCAAAAATGGCGGGTATGCCACCGCTGATTGTAGAGCGGGCAAATGAGATTTTAGGAATCCTTGAAGAAAAAAACAACTCTACGGAAACTGCTAAAACCAAAAATGCCAAGTATCAAAAGATAAACACCGAACAAATGCAACTCAACATTTACGACGGCGTAACCGAAGACTTAAAACGGGTGCGTGAAATTTTGCTGGCTGTTGAGATTAATTCATTAACTCCCGTCGAAGCACTTATGAAGTTGAATGAGTTGAAGGGGATTGTGGGGTAAAGGATATGCCTAATCTATTTGATCCATATGAATTGAATAGTGGAGGGTTTATAAACTATATTCAAGATTTGCCATTTGCAATTCTGCCAGATATTCATAATATTCAGCCGAAGTCAACATTTACAGAAAATTACTCTAGGAATAATAACTCCATAATAGTTTATAGATTACTCAATGCCAATGAGGACGTAATTGCCGCTATACGTCTAATCCTTGTTGAATTCTGTGGTCAAAAGTTTTACAGTGTAAATAAAGTTTTTGTTGATGCTTACTATCGAGGCAGAGGGTATGGAACATATTTGTATGAGAATGCAATTCGCAATAGTGCATTTTCAATTTTATCCGATATGAATTTGACGAGACCAGGTTCGTTTAATATATGGAATCGACTTCATAAACAGAGTGAATATGGAGTGAGTTGTATTAATACAAACAACTGTGCTGAGGTGAAATACGATGAGAACAAGGAAACTTATTTTTGGGGTTTTGATTTGGATATGATGGAGGAACTTAAGGATCCTGAGAATATTGAATTACTAATAACACAATCTCCCAAACATTTCGAACTCTATGATTTCTTGCGTAGCAATTCAAAGAGCATTACTGATAAAAAGCATATACGGCTTGTATTTAGATAGTTTCTACACTAAGGCATACATCTGTAGAATTATTTATGAAATGCTAAAATGTAATTTGTCAAATTCAACATTTTTCCATCAAAAAAAGTGAATAAATATTCACATCCTTATACAGCACGACATTTCAGCGTTTTATAATTTTCAGAGGATTATATACACACTTGTGTATATAAACAACAGGAATTTTAAAATGGTTGAAATACATTCGATTTATGATAAATCAAAACAGACGAAGATGCTGTTCAGATGGTAAAATTCATACACCCTATATTACAAAAAAGGGTGTAAGAATCTACCATCCAACAAGTGTCTTCACATTCGATTGTCCTGGATGTTCATGTTGCCGTTAGAAGTAAGCATGATCATTTTCAGTTGACTAAATTCCCGTACTTAATTGTGCGGGAATTTTTTTGTTATGCTTTGAAGAGCGCCTGAAGAGACAAATATACTCAAGTATTAATTTTCACAAAATCATTAAATTTTGATATCTAGGTAAAACAGCTTTACAATTGTGGATAACGTTTGAACATCCTATTTTTCTTAATACTTAATATTACTCCAGATTGAATAACTTTTTTAATCAGTAGATCATGTTCAATTAGCGTTAATTAAAGCATTACTTGGATTACAAAATTACTTTTCAACTCCCTGCATGCTAAAACTTACACCAAACACAAAACCATGACAATACAAAGCATTTCATTACCATCAACCAACGCTGCCTAGCTAAAATTACAAGTAAAAATCCAAGCATACCCAAGCAAAAGCGAACTAGTAAATGCACTAATCCACCAAGCCCGCCAAAAGCAAGCCGAAATGAACTCGATAGAACAAATCTAGAAAAGCTGAGTCAAGCGGATTTATTACAAACAGCAAAGAACAAATATTACAAAAAGCAAAAGCAAATGGCTAATTGCGCCTCCCTTTAAACCAACGAATGCTGATTCGGATTATTCCGAATATGATTCAATTTTGCCTGAAACATTAAACTCATTTTATTCGCTTTTTCTAAAACTGTATTGGCAACAGTTCCTTTGTAATTTTCCTTTATTGTTGCGGTGAGTAATTTTATCCAACGGTCAAAATGCTTGGCGTCAATTGGGAGGTTGGCGTGTTTGGAAAATGGATTTCCTCTGTAATCTATTTGGCCGAATAATACGGTGTTCCAAAAATTGGTGAGTTTTGCCAAGTGGGCTGGCCAATCTTCTGGCGCTATTTTATTATTAAATATTTCGCCAATCAATTCATCTTGCCGCACTTTGGTATAAAAAATAGTTACAAAATTTGCAATGTCGTCTTTGGTTTTAATGTCGTTCATATTGAGCGGTAATTTTAAAAAGTATAAAAAGTAAAATGAGTTTGTTTACCTCGCCAATCACATAAGCATGATGAATATAGGAATTTGGGTTGGGTAAATTATTTAGTACACGATATACCCGCACGTCCAACATAGGGAGTAACCAAAAAGTTTGCGCTATGAGAATGCAGGCGAGAATTGAATATACGATGACAGCTTTTTTGCCAACTAGTTTTTTACCAGCATAAGTATAAAAAGCAATGAGCAGTAAGCTAAAAATGAGTTCAGCTTTGTTTAGAAATTTAAAAATAATTTGGCCTATACCCAAGCCTAACTTTGTAGTCATGTTGGGTGCGGTAAATTTTAAGGGTGTCTCAATAAATGAAATGCCTATAATCATGCCGAGCCAAATACCAATAATTAGCAGCGTGTATACTTTGATATTTGACATTTTTAATTAGCCTAATAATAAAACAAGCAAGGGTGTGCCCACCAGAACAAGAATATTCAAAAAGAGCATGGAAACAAAAACGACCGGTTTCATACCGCAGACGAACGTCACCAACATTGCATAAAATAGTAAGAACGTGAATGGCATATAATATGCGAGATATTGAAAGTCTAAAAAATGTAACGCAAAAACACTAATAATCATACCAACACAGGGAATAAGAACGTGCCCCATTATTAACCACTGCATTTTACTTTCGGCTTGGCGGTTGGTAAAGGCGATGTATTTTGATATGATGTTTTTGGAAGCAGCTCGATTGGTTTTTGCCGTGGAATGTTCTATTTGAATTGAATGTTGCATGATGTTATTTTTAATTTATTAAGACCTTTATATCTTTATTTTAAGTAATTTTTTTAAATTCTAAAGAGTGGGATTGCCGCATTTTGTACTAGGCTGGCTAGTGAATTGTTTTTGCACATTTGTACTAAGTCATCTCGGAGTTTGGCAAATTCATCGTGCATAGGACAGGGTTTTTTAGCATCACATTCTGATAATCCCAACCCACATTTTTCAAAAAGCTGTGTGCCATCAATAGCCGAAACAATTTCGTAAATTTTTAATTTATTAATGTCTCTATTAAAATAAAAACCACCGCTCGGACCTTTTCGTGAATTTAAAATGCCGTGACGCACCAAGTCTTGCAGCACTTTGGCGGTGAACGATTTTGGCGTGCCGGCTATTGTGCAAACTTCTGTAATGCCAATTTTGTGGCCAACCGCACTTTCATGTGCTATCACTATCAGCGCTCTTAATCCGTATTCACAAGCTTTTGAAAACATATCTTTTTATCAACAACAAATATAAAGACAAAAAGGTGTTTTAATAATTTAATTGGAATTATTTTTGTTTTTAAATAAAATTTATAAAATGATACTACACGATATTGTAAAAGAAAGCCAAGAAAAAGACCATCCCGTTGCACGCGTAATTCATCGCAATGAACATTTTAAGGTAATTGGTTTAAGTTTTAAAAAAGGCACCGAACTAAAAGAACATGTAGCTCATAAGCCAACAACATTAATTGTAACGGAGGGCGAGGTGGTGTACAGCGAAGGCGATACGGAAAGGATTTTGTTACCGCGAGATATCCAGGTGATACCAGTAGAGAAACCTCATGCTGTTCGTGCAATTAAGGATAGTCTTTGCTTTCTTACGCAGGGGTAATTTTTTTTTATAAAATATTGCTAGCAGTGTTGAGGTAAATATTTATGCGGCGTTTATCGTGTACTGAACAAATTAAGCAAGACTAAAAATCTGGTGTCTAGTTATTGATAAATTAAATTTTGGATCGTACAATTTTAAATAAAGCTGCGCAACGGTGTATCGCAGTAAACCAAAACAATTTACTATCTTTAAATTTCATAAAAAATCGCCAAGATGAAAAAACAACGCCTAATATTTGTAGCATTAATAATAACAATCACACTTTTCTCTTTCACTGAAAAAGATGTTGAACCCTTAAAGGGATCTCGTATTATTTCTGAAAATACCTACATGGACGTGGCCGAAGTAAGCAACCTAAACTGGCGAGAGTACATGAGTTGGACAGCTAAACAATTTGGAAATACGTCAACACAATATTTGGCAACCTTACCTGATACAACGGTGTGGGAAGGCAAGAAATGGGAACCCATTAAAGAATTTTATTTGCGCAACAGCGAGTACGAGAATTATCCTGTGGTCGGTATTTCACACAGTCAAGCAGTGGCGTATTGCACTTGGCGCGCCGATAGAATTAATGAAGTATTAAAATTACAAAACAAGAAATCGACATCCACATTTAGCTGCCGCCTCCCCTCCAAAGACGAATGGGAAAAACTAGCGAACAATGAACTAATCCCTTTCGGCACGTTCCAATCTGAATTTCATAATTTACAAAACGTAACCGAAGATGGTGTAGTGCATGAGCAAAATCTTATGGCGCCTGTAAAATCTTTTACACCTACGCTTAATGGATATTATAATTTGATAGGCAATGTGGCGGAAATGGTAATGGAAAAAGGAATTGCAAAAGGAGGAAGCTGGAATCATACAAATATTGATGTAACTGTAGATAAAGACAATCAATATGAAGGGCCAACAAAATGGTGGGGCTTTAGATGTGTGTTGGTAAAGAAGTAGAAGTATTTTTTCTGAGAGTAATAAAATCTCTCTGGCAGAAATCATTTTTAATAAAAACTTTCGCTTCTGCCTTTGAGATTTAGAAAAACAAAACCTCCAAATTTTATTCGCATCACGCGACTAAAATTTAGAGGTTTTTAAATAAATAGTTTTTGCTAAAATCTTTCGACCCAATAATTATAATTATTGCACTACCATTTTCTCCGTAGCTTTTTGGCTGCCTACAATGAGCTCATAATAATAAATGCCCGCACGCAAATTGCCACGTTCTACATTGATTTCAAACGAGCCAGAGGGTACAATATTTTCATACAGTTTGCGCACGCGGCGGCCCATTTGGTCGTACAGCGTAATTTGTGCCGCGCCACCTTGGCTATAAAATCGAATGTTTGTGTGATGCACAAAAGGGTTTGGATAGTTTGGCTCCAGCCCAAAATCTTTCTCTTTTGTAATCACGGGCTCGGTGCCAACTGCCGTTTGAAAAATAGGCAGTGTGCTATAATCTACATTATTGAGCACAGCCTTGGTATCGTTCTTACTCATGCCCAACCAATGTTGTAAAATGCTACTATAAACCTGACGGAAATCATGCTGCATCGGCACATTATCATTACTAGTAGCCGCGGCTGGTAGCACAGGGCTAGTGCCAATTACTGTGGGGTTTACTTTTTTACCAAAGAAAACCATGGGCGCACTAGTACCATGATCGGTACCCAAGCTAGCATTCGATTTTATCCGTCGCCCAAACTCAGACATTGTACAACCTGCCACAATATCATCCTTACCCATCAATTGTAGGTCAGTCTGAAAAGCGTTGATAGCCTCCGAAAGTTCGGTGAGCAATTCGGCGTGTTTGCCTTGAGCCACATTGGCATCCACCTGATTATCGTGCGTGTCAAACCCGCCGTGATTTACAATATAAATAGGGGTGCGAAGCCCGCCTGAAATTAATTCGGCTACAATTTTTAGCTGTGCCGCCAATCTGCTGTTCGGATAATTTTGATACACATTGGCGCCCACATTTACCGCATTCTGAATTACCTGCGTATAGGTTTGCGTTTGCTGTGTTATAAAACGAATAAAGGTAAGTTCATGACCAGCGGGCGTATTCGGTGCAGGATCTACAATGCCGTTGGCTATATTATAAAAATTAGAAACACTCGAAACCGCCAATCCATTCAGCCCATTAGCACCCGAGAGTGCAGGGCCAACTGTTGTACCAATTTGGATAGCGAGCGGATCCAAAAAATTTGCATCGGGGTAGGCCTGTGGCGCTCCAGGAAATAAGGTATCAATGGAACGACCAAGCCAGCCAGTATTCAAATAGGTATTACTATCCGAGGCGGTACTCCAAATATCCGAAGAGCGGAAATGTGAAAAATTAGGATTCGGATAGCCCACACCTTGCACAATGTTCACCAAGTTTTGTACCTGCAAATCACGCAAGCCCGTCATGACGGGGTGCATACCCGTGGTGCTTGTACCATTCAGGGCCAGCACATTATTTTGCGGTATCAAAATATTGGATCGCGCGGCGGCCAGCTCGGCATATCTATCCAACGGGATAATGGTGTTCAGCCCATCGTTACCGCCGCTCATATTAATAAACACCATGATATTGCCATTCGTACCACGACTTTTAGATAGCCGTCGTAAAAAATCACTATCACCAAATGCCGAAATCGGCATTCCGTTCAAAGACATGGCGGCACTAGCGGCGGCTGTCATTTTTATAAAATCTCTTCTTTTCATTGCTATACTATTTGTGCGTTGCTGCGTTTATTTCTTGATACGTTTATTTATTAGGGATTTAAAAAATCACCTCCGGAAAATTATCCCAAATGATGCTCCGGCATGCGAAGCATTTCGGTGAGCATTAATTGTAATCTGTTTCGTACTGTGGTTAAAAAACCATTATTCGTTGGGCTGTTTGCATAATCGTTCCAAGCGTTTGTCCAATAAATATTGGAGGTTTGCCCTGCTAGCAAAATAGATTTATAATAATCTCGAGTTGCAGGCAATAAGGTCAACCCCAACAAATATTCAATGGCATAATCTACCACATGGTCGGGGTCTGCTGGGTTGGAAAGCGAACTGGCAAACGCCAATACATCATATTTTAATCGTACGGTAGCACTTATAAAATCGCCATTGGCTGAGAGTAAGGTATCGGTGGTTTTTAATCGTTTGGGTAGTGTATCGCTGTTAATCCACATTTCGTGGTAATAGGGTATT
>JBBSPP010000003.1:0-23164 GCA_038258625.1 Chitinophagales bacterium | reverse complement strand
GTAAAAAAGGTTTATAAAGTTTAGAGGGTTTAGAGGGTTTAAAAGTTTTGGGTAAAAAAAATAAGGCTCTGTTCAAAACAACGCCTTATTGCAGCATATAATATCTTTTACAGAAGAGGAAATATTACCAATCAGAGTCTTTTTGGTAAGTTTCAAATGATTTAAAAAAGTCGTTTAAAAAACCTTCAAAGTCATCGTCAAAAAGTTTGTATAATCTACCCTTACCATACATTCCCAAACCTTTAATATCTTCTAAAGGAGATTCGTAAAATTTGCCCTGACCAATATAAGTATATTGAAAACCAGAGAAGCTAACTTTTGTTCGACCATCTTTAAACTGTGCCGTGAGTTTAAAATTGACTCTTGCACCCGGAATTCTGCCAGATGGGACAACAATATCAGTATTAATCAACATTTCATTAGGATTAAAAAGTGAGACACCTTCTCCGCTCGCAGGCACATTTTTCAAAACCCATGACTTCATGTGTTTGTATAAATCTTCTTTGCTCGCATCTTTTATTTCTACCACGCTATCCAATACAAATTTGCCAGCCGCATTGGTAAATAATGTTTTTGGCGGCTCTGTATTTCTTACATTTTGCGCGCTTACATACAGCGTTGTAAAATTGATTAGAATGCATACGAATAATATTTTTTTCATCTTTTATTAATTTTTAATTCTACAAAGTAATACTCTAATTTTTAATTGGCTCCTTCTGAAAAGTAAATATCCAGTTATGGGATAATTGAAGTCGGTACTTTCACGGTTACTAAAAATGTATTTCTGCACGATAGTTGGGAGGATAAAACCACAGTCCAGTTGGTCGAGGAAAGCTCGAAGTGTTGAGAGGGCAATACTGGTAGGGAAACCTCTTTCTATACAATCCCCCTAATTCCTATTACCTATTAGCTATTGACTAAAAAAAATGCTCTAAATTTGGCACTCATAATTATACACTGTGGCGCGCAAAAAACATACCCCAAAAACGACCCCTACCCAACCAACGCCTAGCACCCCCGAGCTAAAAGTTACTCCTGCTGCAAAGCCAATGCCAGCAGCCGAAAGCCCAGACCCGCCCGAGCATAATAAGTTGCTCTTGGTATGGAAAATTAGCCTAGCCGCAATTTTACTCCTAATGCTGGGCATGAGTTTTAGCTACGGCCTTAGCGGCGACGAGGTGGATATGAATGAGTACGGCAAAGCCATACTGAAATTTTACACTTCTTTTGGTAGCGACCAAACGGTTTTTAATATGCCCGATCAGTTTGATCGCGATCATATCCTCAAATATTACGGTGGTTTTTATGATACTATTTGTGCGGTAATTACCCCAATTTCTCCCTTTGAATTATACACCACCCGCCATTTATTGAATGCGCTAATGGGCTTTTTGGCAATCTTTTTTGCATCAAAAATTATTAAAAAAATCATCGGTACCCGCGCGGCTATTTTCGGCGTTTGGATTATGTTTTTGTCGCCTTTCTTCCTCGGCCACGCCATGAACAATCCCAAGGATATTCCTATGGCGGCCTTTTGGGTAATGGCTTTGTACGGTATGTTGCGCCTGTTTGATGACCTGCCCAATGCTACTTGGAAAGATTATGCATTCGCTATTTTGCCCATCGGGTTTACCATAGCCTCGCGCGTGGGCGGCATTTTATTATTGCCAGAAATGTTTGTGTTGGTTGCTTTACTTTGGTATTTCCGCTTTCGCAAAACGGGGCCTGGTGGGATGTATTTGGCCAAACGATTTGCAATTGTAGCCGTACTCGGTTATTTGGTGGGCTGTTTATTATGGCCGTTCGGCCTACTAGATCCTATTAATAATCCTCTTTTTGCCCTCAGCGAAATGACGAATTTAAGCATCGGATTACAGCAAATTTTTGAAGGCACCGAAATTTCGAGCATGGAATTACCAAGTTATTATCTGCCCAAAATTTTTACCATGACCAACACCATCGCTTTCCTCGTAGGCTTGGCGCTGATGGTAATTTTCTTTTGGCAGTTTCGCCATCATAAAAAAGCGGCACTCCTATATTTTGTAGCGTTCACAGCGTTTTTTCCCTTCTTTTATATCATTTATTCCAAGAGTAATGTGTTTCATGCTTGGCGGCATACGCTGTTTATTTTTCCGTCGGCCGTCGTGTGTGCCAGTTTTGGTTGGGAAGAATTAGTGCGCTTTTTGCAAAAAAAGAAACTGCAATTTGTAGGCATGGGCGCGCTCGGTTTGCTGTTGTTGTCGCCTATTTATTTTATCATTTCTACCTTCCCCAATACCAATACATTTTTTAATCCGCTGTATGGCGGTGTGCAAAAAGCATATGGAAATTACGAGGTTGATTTTTATTATAATAGTGTAAAAGAAAGTGCCGATTATTTTATAAAAAATGTACTGCCTCAACAAAAAGATACAGTGATAGTGGCAACGAATGCTTTTCATATTTTACCACTTTATTTTCCCAAAGATGCCAAAGTAAAATTTGATTACCTGCGCTACCGAGAGCGAAACATAAAGGATTGGGACTTCGCCATTATGCACATCGCCCTCATACCGCGCGAGGATATGATTAAGGAACTTTGGATCCCCGATAACTCTACCATTTACAAAGCACAAGTAAAAGGTAAAACGCTGAGCGCGGTGATAGAGCGAAAATCAAAAGACGATATTATTGGCCTTGAATTGATGAAACAAGGGCAAACCGATAGCGCTATTTATCACTTAGAAAAATACCTAAAAACCGATGAGAAAAATACCTCGATACTTAACAAACTGGCCGACGCTGAAATGCGGAAAGGTAACAATGGGAAAGCTGAAAAATTGTTAGTACAATCGCTCACGCTCAACCCTGGCGATTTAGAATCTAATTATTACTACGGCATGGCCATGATTGAAAAAAAGAATTACGCCGAAGCCGAAGCACGGTTTGCAAATGTGTTACAAGCCAACCCAAATGTAGTGCAGGTATATTTTTATACGGGCATTGCACAAATGGGGCAGGGTAAATTTCAGGCAGCCATTCAAAATTTTAATATAGCCTCTCAAGATCCATCGCTGAAACAAAATAGTTTTCGCTACATAGGCGATTGCTACACTAAACTGGGCAACCAAGCCGAAGCCGCGCGTTTTTATCAAATGGCAGGGCAGTAGTTTTTTCAAACAATTTTATACAAAAAAAACAAGCCAATGGCTGAAGAAAAAAAGTACGATTTAATAATAGTTGGCGGTGGTATCACCGGCCTAGCATCAGCTTACTTAGCCGCAAAGGCTGGCAAAAAAGTAGCCGTGCTAGAAGCTACAAAAAAAATGGGCGGGCTGCTCAGTACATTCCAAATTGGCGGTAACGAACTGGAATTTTACTACCACCATTTTTTTACACACGATGCCGAGCTCAACTGGCTCATAAAAGATTTGGGGATAGCAGACAAATTATTTTTTAAAAAAACGACGATGGGCGTTTTTAGAAATAATAAAATTTACAATTTTAATTCGGGCATTGATTTACTAAAATTCAAACCTATTAGTTGGGTGGACAAAGTGAAGTTTGGTTTGTCGTCTATCTACCTTGGCAAGTTTGCGCAGTGGGAAAAATTAGAAAATGTTTCGGCGCTTTCGTGGTTCAGAAAATGGGCGGGAAAAACCTCTACAAGTTCATTGTGGGAGCCGATGTTGAATATAAAATTTGGCCCGTATGCAGATAAAGTTCCCTTGGCTTGGATGGTTGGCAGGCTGCGCCAACGTTTAGGTTCCCGCAAAGGGGGTGACGAGCGTTTGGGTTATTTGACGGGTAGTTTAAAAACATTATTAATTGCGCTTCAAGAAAAACTTGCCCAACTAAATGTGGATCTAATCACAGAAATGCCCGTTGATAATTTTGAGATTCAAAACAGTAAATTAGTTTCCGTAAGTAGCGGTGAAAATAAGTTATTGGCAACAGATTTTTTAGTGACAATTCCTACAAATCGTTTTGCCACTTTAATTAAAAATGACTTGCCTGATTATTCAGCACAGCTCGATAGGGTAAAATATTTTGGTGCGCTCTGCGTAATTTTAGAAATGACCAAACCACTCAGCGATGTGTATTGGCTAAATGTTGCCGCGCTTGGTTTTCCGTTTGGCGGCGTGATAGAGCATACCAATTTTATCCCGCCATCTGAATATAACGGCAGTCATATTGCGTACCTCTCGCGCTACTTTGCCTACGAAGAAAAGATAGCGACAATGACTGATGACGAAATTAAAAAAATGATGGTAGCGAAGCTGCCCGAAATTTATCCCAACTTCAAAGAAAGTGATTTGAAGGAAGTGTATCTTTTTAAAACAATGACGGCGGCGACAGTTTGTGATATGAATTTTTCGGAGAAAATTCCCAGCTGCAAAACGCCCCTACAAAATATGTATCTTGCAAGCATGCCACACGTATATCCTGATGAGCGCAGTACAAATAATTCCATACGCGTAGCCGCCGAGGCCTGCCGCGTGATGGGCATGGACACAAATTATGTGCCCGCTAATTCTTCACTCGCAGGTAAAATAGGATTTGAAAAATGATATCAATAGTAATTCCCCTCTTTAACGAAACCGAAAATATTGACGAATTATATAATCGTCTCACCGCTGCATCGCCCACTTGGAATGATGATTACGAAATTATTTTGGTAGATGATGGCTCATTCGACGATACGTTTGAGCGCGTAGAAGAAATTAGTAAAAAAGATCATCATATTAAATGCGTAAAACTTTCGCGAAATTTTGGGCATCAAGCAGCCATTAGCGCGGGCTTGAAATATGCCAAAGGTGATGGCGTAGTGATTATGGACGGCGATTTGCAAGACCCGCCCGAAACGTTGCATAAATTTTTGGATAAATGGCGCGAAGGGTATCATGTGGTGTATGCAATTCGTACGAAAAGGAAAGAAGGTTTTTTTAAAAAAGTAGCTTATAAAACTTTTTATCGCTTGCTAAAAATGATTAGCAATATTGATATTCCGCTCGACTCTGGCGACTTCTGTGTAATGGATAAAAAAGTGGTAAAAGTGCTCAATACTGAAATGGTGGAACAATCACGATTTGTACGCGGGCTGCGTGCTTATGCGGGTTTTAAGCAAATTGGTGTGGAGTACGAGCGCGGCGAACGAGCGGCGGGTGAAGTAAAATATACCATGCGTAAATTAATTAAATTGGCCATAGATGGCTTACTTGATTTTTCTACTTTCCCATTGCGCGTGGCTACGTACCTCGGTTTTTTAATCGCAATCCCGTCGTTTTTTATGGGCTTATTTTTTGTAGCTCATCGTATTTTTGGGTTTGAAATTTTTGGCTATCATGCTACCGATACGCCTGGTATGGCCACGCTGGCCGTTGGCGTATTTTTCCTTGGCGGCGTAATAATGGTTATCCTCGGCGTGATTGGAGAGTATATTGGTAAAATATATTTTGAGGTAAAAAGAAGACCTTTTTATATAGTAGAAGAATTTGTAACGAATGATTAATTGAGGTAGTAATGAGTAAAAATAATTTTAAAAAACCCCTGTTCCTTTCTAAAACGTTCACCACCAATCCTACGGATAATAAAATGGAACATGTGGATGATGTGGCGGCATCGCGCGAAGATTTTATAAAAAACCGACCGAAGAATTTAGACTTTTTACTGTCCGACCGCTATACGTGGATGAACCATTATATCAATACTAGCGACAAAGGAATTGAGGTAGGATGCGGCAATGGCTTATCGAAATTTTTTATCGATTGTGATGATTTTTTAATTACAGATTTTACTGATTTTGAGTGGGTTGATCAAAAAGTCGATGCGCTCAATATGCCGTACGCGGATGCCACTTTTGATTTTATCGTGAGCAGTAATATGATCCATCATTTGGCAAAACCGCATTTGTTTTTCAACGAATGCTACCGCGTATTAAAACCCAAAGGCAAACTTTTAATACAAGAAGTGAATGGTTCGTTTGCTTTGCGCGCCTTGCTCAAACTGATGAAACATGAGGGTTATAATTATGATGTAAACCCATTTGATAAAAATGAGATTTGTAATGACCCCAGCGATTTATGGTCGGGCAATAATGTAGTACCCAATTTGCTGTTTGATGACATGAAGCGGTTTGAAGAAAATTTTCCTTTTACTTGTGAGCATCACAGTTTTTCGGAGTTTAGTATTTTTCCGTTATCGGGCGGTGTGACTGCCAAAACAAAAACGGTTCAATTGCCAAAATGGGGATTAAAGTTTTTTAGAGGCATTGATAATTTGCTAATTGCAATTTCGCCCAATACGTTTGCCCTGCAGCGTAAGATAGTTTTGAAAAAGAAATAGAATTTTTTACCAGTTAATTACATGTTCAAAACTATTAGGGGCATAATTTTAATTTAGTTTCGTGCTAATTATAAAATTTGCACATGGGCTTTTTAAGGACCAATATATTTTCTGTTTTCATACTTTTTTGCATCTTATTTTCTTCTGAAAAATTAGTAGCCCAAAAACCAATTCTTTTTCAAATACCTAGCTCAAACGCGCAAATAGAAGCGGCAAATACACTCGGCGATACCAGCCTAGTGGAGGAATACAAACGGTCTGACAATCAAATAAAAAATGCGATTTACAAAGATTTTAGAATGTATTTTGAGTATGGTCCCGTTTATTTTTTTCAGACTAAAGATGCAGAAGATGTGCAAGATGGTAAGTTAGATAAAGTATCTTTTGAGGATAATACCGGAGCGCCCATTACTCTGCCCCAAGATTTGAAAGAATATTACACTGCTAACATTAGTTTTTTCCCTAAGGTGTACCGCAAAACAGAGCAAAGCGGCGAGACCATCTTGGAAGAAACACCTGAGAATCATTTCGGCTTGGGCATCATTTTACGCGATGAAAACTATCAACCGCTTATGGGGAAATTGCGATTTACAGAATGCAAAATTGCCAAGCGAGGCCCATGGTTAAATCGAAAAAAACGCTACTATGTTTTTAAAGGATGCGAAGCACTCAACCGTAAAATGGCAGGCAAAAATGTGTCAGAATAAAATTGCTTTTTGTTGTATTGTATCTTGTTTTTTTGCTAAACGGCTTATAAATTAATAGGTACTTTTGGGTTTTTAAAAACAATAATTAAGGTTGGAAAAAATAATTTCGCAATTTATAAAAAAACATAGTATGCCAAATGCTAAGCATGTATTGGGCGTAAGCGGCGGGGCAGATAGCATGGTGCTATTGGCAATCTTACGTAAGTTGAAAATTCCCGTAATAGCCGTGCATTTTAATTATAATCTTCGCGAAACGGATGCTGATTTGGATCATGAGTTGGTAGAGGATTTTTGTACTAAGAACAGTATTCCCATTTTTATTAAAAGAGAAAATGCTGCTAATTATGCCAGTGAAAAAAAAATAGGAATTCAAGAAGCAGCCCGAAAAATGCGCTATAATTTCTTTAGAGAAATAATGCGTGAACATGGCGCAACGAAAATAATAACCGCCCACCATGCTGATGACCAAGTGGAAACAATGTTGCTGAATTTACTGCGCGCCAGCGGCATCAAAGGATTGGCTGGTATGCCCGTAGCGGAGAATGATATTTTACGCCCGATGATTACCATAGCCAAAGAAGAAATTTATGCATACGCCAAGCAAAATAATATTGTTTATCGAGAAGATGCTTCGAATGCCTCGGATAAATATCAACGCAATTTTTTGCGCAATATAACTATTCCTGCCATGGAGGAGCGGTTTCCCAATGCTAGAGAAAGTATGTTGAAATCAGCAAGTTATTTGCGCGAAGCAACGCTAATTTATGAACAGCGAATAGAGCAACTAAAAAAGAAATTGCTTGAAAAAAAATACCCAAAAGCTGATGTAGATACTTGGCAGCTATCTATCCGTAAACTAAAAAATATTACACCGCTCCAGACAGTTTTGTATGAATTGTTTGTACAGTTTGGCTTGGCCCAAAACCAGCTGTCCGAATTGGTAAAATTGATAGATGCGGCAAACGGTGCGCGTTTGGATTTGGAAAACTATACAATTTATAAAGACCGAAATTTTTTACTGATTCAACCTAATAATGCGCTCGTGTCGCCCGAAGTATTTATTGAAAAAGAAAAAGGGAGTATCAATTTGTTAAACGGAAAATTTTCTTGGCAATTTTTTAATGAGCCTATACAATCGGCCAAGTTTGATAAAAATATAGCTACTGTGGATGCGAAAAATTTAACCTTGCCGTTTCACATACGTGCACCCAGGCAGGGCGATTATTTTTATCCGCTCGGTATGAAAAAGAAAAAAAAGCTCAGCCGTTTTTTTATAGATAATAAATATTCACCGCTAGATAAAGAGCGTGCACTTTTGGTAGAAATGGATAAGAAAATAGTGTGGCTGGTAGGCCAACGAATCGATGATCGGTTCAGAATTTCCGAGAATACTACGAGCTATTATAAATTTACTTTTAAGCCGAACGAGTAGGTTGCGGTAAGATTTGTTTACTTCGATCCACATCAAAAATAGCTACAAAAATAGAGCGCGACAATCTCAAACGCGTCCTCGATTTTCAGTTCCTTCTTAACCGGTCTAACCTCTTGGAAAATCTAGTATCAAAATGAGTTCGGAATTTCGAATGAATTTTATTTAGATATAGCGCTCATTGACAACTCTCAATTTATCATCAGAATATTTATGCCTTGTGCTTTGTAACTTTACAAGCTAACCTAAAAAAATAATGGAGTACGAACAAAAATTACAAGAGCTGCGCACCATTAAAAATCCTAAAGAAAGGCTACCTGCTTTGCTCGAATTTGTATTTGACCTACGCCGTTTTGATGCTGAAAGAGCATTGGAAGTTTGCGATGAAATCATTGACGATGCGCGCGAGGAACGAGACGAATTATCAGAAGGGCGGGCGTACAATCACAAGGGATTTTGTTTTGCCTTGCGTGCCGAGTATCAAGATGGATTATCGGCCTTGGACAAGGCGCGGAGGATAGCTGTAACGCTACGTGATAACGCACTGCGCGCTAGGGTGTCAAAAAATTATGGAAGTATTTACCGTGATTTGGGGCGGCTTTCGGATGCTTTTACGCATTATGAAAAAGCACTTCGCCTCAATGAAAAACTGCACGAAGAAAAAGAAACGGCGGTGGTGCTGTTACAAATTGCCAACTTGCATTTGGATCTTTATGAGTATGAAAATGCGCTTGAATATGCTAAGCGGGCCTTACCACTTTTTGAGCATAGTGGTGATATAAATCGGATAGCCGAGGCGTATTATACGCTGGGTAATATTTGTTTTAAACAAGATCATTTTAGAAATGCAAAAAAGGCGTACAAAAAAGTACAACACCTGAGCGACCAAGAAAGTATAAATTATATGTTGGGCGAAATTGGCTTGGGCAAAGTGGCATTTCGTTTAGAGAAACATGATAAGGCATTGCAGAAATTAAACTCGGGATTAAAGCTGGCCAATATGCACGAAAATGCCGAAGGGTTTATTACTTCACATTTCTATATCGGGCGCGTATTATTTGATAATGAAAAATTTGAAGATGCAAAAAGCCATTTTAAGATAGCCTACCAATCGGCGGTGGAGCACTCGCGCCGGCACGATGTAATGAGTATACACGGTATGTTGGCAGAGCTATATGAAAAGCTAGAAAATTTGCCTAAAGCGTACAAACATTTAAAAGCATATGAACAATTAAAAGAAGAAATTTTTCAGGAAAATACGATTAATAAACTGCGGCATTTGCAAACCAAACAGGAGATACAAATGGCAACCAAAGAAAAAGAGGTAGCCGAAAAAACTGCTACCCTGAAGCAGCAATTTATAGCCAACATGAGCCACGAAATACGCACGCCCATGAATGCAATTGTGGGCATGAGCCGTATACTTTGGGAAAAAAATCCGAAGCCCGAACAGAAAAAATACCTGAATGCTATACGACAAAGTGCCGATAATTTGTTAGTTATAATTAATGATATATTAGATTTTTCGAAAATCGAAGCGGGCAAAGTTCGTATCGAACAAATTAATTTCTCGCTTAAGGATTGCCTCAAAAATGTGGTGAATATGCTACGTATTAAAGCTGAGGAGAAAGGCCTGACCATTTGGTTCAGTATGCAGGAAAATGTACCTGATATGGTAAGTGGCGATCCAACTCGCCTCACTCAAATATTGATAAACTTGGTAGGCAACGCAGTAAAATTTACCGAGGAGGGGCGTGTGGATATTGAGGTTTTTTTGGAAAAAATAGAACGCGATAATCATTATATTCATTTTCAAGTAATTGATACTGGCATAGGTATTAGCGAAGATTATGTAAACAAAATTTTTGAAAGTTTTACTCAAGCGGGTACTGACCTCGCTCGTAAGTATGGTGGCACAGGACTAGGGCTAACAATATCCAAAGAATTGGTAGAACTGATGGAGGGCGAGATTGCCGTGAAAAGTAAACTAGGCGAGGGTACAACCTTTGAATTTATTCTGCCATTTACTATTCCACAGGGAACAGAAACAAAAGTGAATGTTGAAAAATTTGTCTTCTCGGATGAGGAATTGTTGTGCCTAAATAATGCAACTATTTTACTGGCCGAGGATAATGAATTTAACCAAATACTGGCCGAAGATGTACTGCTAGATGTAGCACCAAAAATGAAAATACTCCATGCGGAGAATGGCGTGGACGTACTGGAAATTTTGGAAAAACATACAGTAGATTTAATTTTAATGGATATTCAAATGCCCGTAAAAAATGGCGTAGAGGCCACTAAAGAAATAAGAAAAACTAATAAGCAATTACCTATACTGGCCATGACGGCAAATGTAATGCAGGATGATATTACGAGCTACTTGGCCTGTGGAATGAACGACCACATTCCCAAACCGTTTGATAAGGATGATTTATTTATGAAGATGTTGCGTTTTTTGGATAAAGAAAAAATACTGAAGCATGCGGTAAATGAACTGCCAATAAAAATACCTGAACTTCAAATTATTGCTACCGAAGAACCTCAACTACAAAATTTAATTGATGATACATTTTTGCAATCTTTTACAGGTGGTAATGCTGATAAAATGAAAAAGTATTTGAATTTATTCATAGACAATGCGCCCAAAATGATGGAAAAAATTTACCAAGGAATGCAACAAAAACAGCATGAAGATATAAAAATTGGAGCGCATTCGCTCAAGTCGCAGTTGCGCTATTTAGGCGTGGCCGAAGAAGTATCAGGTATTTATACCTTAGAGCAAATGGGTACGAATAAAAAAGATTTTGACCTTA
This sequence comes from Chitinophagales bacterium, assembly GCA_038258625.1. Taxonomy (GTDB): domain Bacteria; phylum Bacteroidota; class Bacteroidia; order Chitinophagales; family Chitinophagaceae; genus JAGNRR01. The sequence continues at coordinate 11,888 of JBBSPP010000003.1, read as the reverse complement.
TACTAAGCCAGTACAAACAATTACGAAAGGTATTTATCCAAACGTTGGAGGAGGCACAACAGCGTGTGCGAAATATTGGCTAGGGTTTATTCGCCTTTAAAGTTGGGTGATCTTTTTTCCAAAAAAGCATTGACACCTTCATTATAATCATGCGTATTGCCCGCTTCTGTTTGTACTTCTTTTTCACGCTGCAATTGTTGGCTTAGGTTGTTGGAAAAACTTTCGTTCAATAATTTCTTTGTAAGACCTAAACCTTTGGTGGGTAATTGGGCTAATTTATTAGCAAGTTGTAAACTGCTTTCTACAAAATCGGCCTCGGCATATACTTTATATATCATGCCCATTTGTGCGGCTTCGGTAGCGGGTATTTTGTCGCCCAACATCATCAGTGCGCTAGCTTTTTGAAAACCAATGAGGCGCGGTAAAAAAAAGGTACCGCCACTATCTGGTATTAATCCTATTTTGCTAAAAGCTTGCAAGAAACTTGCATTTTCGGCAGCCACCACTACATCACAACTTAGCGCAATGTTGGCACCCGCGCCAGCAGCTACCCCATTTACGGCGCAGAGTACTGGCTTTTCAATCTCGCGTATTTTTTGAATAATCGGGTTGTAATGTTTTTCTACAATATCGGGTAGTTCAATACCGTTATCATCAATAGCTTCGCTAAGGTCTTGCCCTGCGCAAAAAGCCTTGCCGCTCCCGGTGAGTAAAATAGCGCGTACGGCTGTGTTGGTGGCACATTCGTCAAGGTGTTTTTGTAAAAGCAACGCCATTTCTTGGTTAAAGGAATTGAATTTATCTGGGCGGTTGAGGGTGATATGTGCTATGCCGTTTTCGGTTTTTAATAATAGGGTGTTCATGCTAAAAATATTTTTTACAAAAAAAGGTAATTATTTGCCAACTATTTCATTAATGCAAGCGTCTTGATTACAGTAAGGGTTAAAAAAAACAGAAATTATAAAAGGATCCTTATTTTTAACTCCTACTTAAAAAATAGAAACATTACTATGAAACACTTATTTAGAACCTTATTGGTATTGGCAGTAGTTAGTTTGTTTAGCACAACTACAAAAGCCTCACACATTGCTGCGGCGGATGTTTATTACGAATACATCAGTCCGTTAAATTATCGGGTACATCTCATTTTGTATCGTGATTGTACGGGTATTTCGTTGGGTTCTACGGCTGGTATGACTGCAAGAGATAGTAGTTGTGCGCAGAACACGATTAACTTTACAGTGGATACTGTTGGCGTGAATGATCCATGGAATGGAACCCCTCGGCATGGTATTTGTCCAAACCTAGTATCGCTAAATCCATGTGTAAATCCGCCTTCACAGTTTGTAGTATATCAGTATTTCCATTATGCGGCTAATATCACGCTTCCCTATGCTTGTTCTGACTGGCGATTTAGATGGAGTTCAAATGCTCGGAATACTAATTTTACGGTCGGTCAAGTAAGTACGTGCGTATTTGCCGAGTTAAATAACACAGTGCGACCTAACAATTCTGCCATTCTTACGGCAGAGCCTATTCCTTATATTTGTGTCAATCAACCGTATCAATATTTGAACAGCCCGATTGATCCTGATTTGGATTCGTTAGTGTTTGCCGCGACACCAGCTGGTAATAATGCTTCGCCATTTGGTTGTGCGCCGTGTGCATATTTGTCAACATATAGCCCCGCTAATCCAATTTTGCCGCTTCCACAAACAGCCGCTAATTATTTAGTTGATCCTACGACGGGTACTGTATCATTTACACCAACTCTAGTTGGTTCATTTGTATTAGCATTTACAGCAACGGAGTATGATTATATAACCAAACAAAAAGTGGGGCATATTCAACGAGATGTGCAAGTGAGTGTGGTTGGCTGTACAACGGTACCCCCCACACCTGTGATAAACGCGACGACAAATTCACTAATTAGAAATTTGACTGGTGCAACCCAGTTGGCTACAACTCCTACTGTTGTGGTTGGTGTTTGTCCTGGTACTACGATGTCGTTTGAAGTTGAAGGTAAAGGTGATACAGTAAATAATTTGGTAAAAACATTCGCTAATAATTCGATATCTGCCATTGGCTCTTCTTACACATCTAATCCACTTGCAGGCGGTAATCCTGTAGTGGGTACTTTTACTTGGACGCCACCTGCATCACAAATCGGTGATCATACGTTGATTTTTTCATTCGTAGATTCTACATGTACCAATGGTCAGCCAATTATTTTGCGGTCCAACATTGTTGTACTTATAAAAGTACTGCGGGGTGTAAGCGCTGGGCCAGATTTGCCAGTGTGCTTTTTGGGCGATTCGATTATATTACCCGCTTTGGGGCCAGAAGATATTACACAATGGTCTTGGAGCGAGCTTGGTGTTAGCGGTACACCGCATGGTATAAGCAATCCCAATGTTCAAAATCCATTTGTACGCCCTGTAAGAACAACTACCTATATAGTAAATACGAACGGCCAAACGGCTTGTAAAAATACTGATACAATAACGGTATTTATAGATACATCGGTAACGGTAAAAGGTAATGCCACGCCAAATATCCTTTGCGAGCCAGGGCTTATTACTTTGGGAGCTACGCCCGATGGGCCACCACCAAGTTATAAATGTGGTGATGAAAATGTAGCCTGTGCCGGGCCAAGTGCGTTGTCTAGCCTAGGTGCCAATTTGGGTGCATCCTTTAATGTATCGCCTTTCTTGGGTAGTAACAATGGTGCTCGTTGTCAGCTAGTATTTACGCAGGCCGAGCTTGCAGCCGCTGGTATGGTAGGGCCTCGGCGTATTGATTCGTTGAGTTTTAATATTATAAACAAAACCTCCTTTAGTAGTTTTAATATGGAAATGAAAATGGGTTGTACTTTTTTGAGCGACATTCAAAGTTTTATACCTAGCAGTTTGCTCAAAAAGGTATATGAAAACAATGCTTATGTTTCAAAATTAGGAATCAACACCTTTAAATTAACCAATCCATTTGTATGGGATGGTGTGCGAAATATAATTGTGGATGTATGTTTTTATAACCTCAACCCAGTGGGTATTGATGAGGTAGCATCTAGCCCTACGGTAAATAATCAGTACATCGGAGCTGTATCGCCTTTCGGCGGTTGCCAAATACCCGAAGCACCAGGATCTACTACGCCTACAATTGCTACAAACCGTCCTAACATGCGATTCTTTTCTTGTGATTTGCCGCTTACAGCTTGGCAGTATCGATGGGAAGGACCTTACATTTTTGATAGTACGATACAAAATCCACAGGCTTTTGTAAATGAAGACCCTACAAAATTTGTGGTATATACTACAGGCGGCAACGGCTGTGAGGTGTGGGATACTGTGACGGTCAATCTTTCTAACCATGATGTATTGATAGATCCTGTGCAAAAAACAATTTGTTTGAACGGGCGCGTACGGCCTATTGCCATCGGTGTTGGTAATGCGCCACCTGAAGTATTTCAGTGGTTTGCCGGTCCTAACTCTTCATTAAATGATTTGAGCTGTACAAATTGTGCCAAGCCAGAGATTATTCCTACAAGCGTTGGCAACCACGTTTACACGGTTGTTCGTACGGATTTTTATGGTTGTACTGATACGGCAAGTATTACCATAACGGTATTGCCATTGCCGAATATAAACATTACCACTGGCGATACGATTGTAGTACGCTATGGCGAAGAAGTACAATTGATGGCCGAGGGTGGAATAAAATATTCATGGTCTCCAAGCTGGGGTATGAATAACCCGAATATATCTTCTCCAGTAATTAAGCCAAGCGAAACGACGCTTTATACCGTCAATGGTATAAATGAAAACGGTTGTGGCGAGGATGATGCGATTTATGTAATAGTAGATTTTTCACACAATTTGTTTATACCTACGGCGTTCTCACCAAATGGAGATAATCGAAATGATTTGTTCCGGATAGCCAACTTTGGAGCACAACGAGTATCGGAGTTCCGGGTGTATAATCGTTGGGGTCAGGAGGTGTATAGCGCGCGTGATAACCGTGGCTGGGATGGTACCTACCGTGGCGAAACAATGGATCCTGGTACCTACCACTACATTATCAAAGCTGCCTTTGCTGATGGTCATGTAGAGACGTTCAAAGGAGATGTTGTCTTGGTAAGATAATTTGCCTTCACCTATAATTAATTTACAATCCCCTCGCCTTTGGTGGGGGGATTTTTGTTTGACTCAACATATTTTGTACCAAGTGTAGTCTTGCAAAAGTTGTGGGGTTTCCTAATTTGGTATATTTTGCACTATAAATGAACGTAACAATAATAGGAGCTGGCACCATGGGGGCTGGCATAGCTCAAGTAGCGGCACAAAATGGGCATAATACAATAGTGTTTGATGTGAGTAATGATGGTTTATCAAAAGCCAAAAATGCACTAGATAAAACCATGGAAAAGCTGGTGGCTAAAGAAAAACTAACAGCAGAACAAGCCAAAATGTTGACGGGCAAAATAACATGGTCTTCAAAAATGGAGGAACTCAAGGATGCCAATCTTGTAATTGAGGCCATAGTAGAAAAATTGGACGTTAAGAAAAAAGTATTTTCAGATTTAGAAAAAGTAGTTTCGGCTGATTGTATTTTGGCCAGTAATACGTCGTCGCTTTCGCTTACTTCCATTGCCGCGGCTTGTGATAAACCCGAGCGCGTATTGGGTGTGCACTTTTTTAACCCAGCACCCATCATGAAGTTGGTAGAAATTGTACCTGCCTTGCAAACGGAAAATGCAGTGGTTCAAAAAACAAAAGAACTAATAGACTCTTGGAAAAAAGTAACAGTCGTTGTAAAAGACACACCAGGCTTTATAGTAAATAAAGTAGCGCGCCCATTTTATAGCGAGGCTATAAAAATGCTAGAGGAGGGTGTAGCAACGCCCGAAATTATTGATGCCGTGCTAACGCAAAATGCGGGTTTCCGTATGGGACCTTTCACACTAACTGATTTAATTGGCCATGATGTAAATTATAAAGTGACAGAAACCGTGTGGCAATCATTTTATTACGACCCAAAATACAAACCATCCTTCACTCAAAAAAGATTGGTAGAAGCCAATTGGCTAGGGCGTAAATCAGGGAAAGGTTTTTTTACTTACCCCAATGAATCTTCAAGCATTGATTTGACAACAATCGATGAAAAAATCAAAAAAGAAATTTTGGATAGGGTGGTTTACATGCTAATTAATGAAGCGGCCGATACAATGTTTTTAAAAATCGCCAGCCGCGATGATATTGATAACGCTATGAAGTATGGCGTAAATTATCCCAAAGGCTTATTACAATGGGCGGACGAGTTGGGTATAGAAAATTGTGTAAATTATCTTGACCAACTTCATTACACATTTGGCGATGATCGCTACCGCTGCTGCCCACTACTCAGAAAAATGGTAGAGAACGGAACAACTTTTTACTAAAAAATTAAAGCGAATGTTTTTTGAATATAAAGGAGTAAAACCAGTCGTGCACCCCACGGCTTATGTACACGAACAGGCAAATGTTACTGGTAATGTGGTGATTGGCAAAGATGTTTATATTGGTCCGGGTGCGGCCATCCGTGGCGATTTTGGTAGGATCGTAATTGAAGATGGTTGCAATGTGCAAGAAAATTGCACAGTGCACATGTTTCCAGGTGTGACGGTTACTTTGGAGGCTAACGCGCATATTGGTCATGGCGCAGTGATTCATGGCGCAAACATTGGCCGCAATTGTTTAATTGGTATGAACGCCGTAATTATGGATAATGTAGTGATTGGCGCCGAGAGCATTGTGGGCGCACTGAGCTTTGTAAAAGCGGATACAATTTTTGCACCGCGCTCATTAATTGTAGGTAATCCGGCAAAAGTTATTCGCCCAGTTTCTGATGAAATGATCCATTGGAAAACAAAAGGAACAGAGGTATATCAGCAATTGGCGCGCGATGCGCATAACGAATTAATTAAATGCCAACCGCTTACAGACGAGGCCGAGCAGAAAAAAATGGAGGACATTGATTTTAAAACGTGGGACAAAACAAAATAATATGACGGAGCAAAAAATGGAATTTTTGAGTAAAAAGTATATTGGAATTTTAAAAAACCTTCCAATTGATGCCCAAGCTGTTTTTGGAAAAATGAATGTGCATCAAATGATTGAACACATGGCATGGTCTTTTAAAATAGCAAACGGAAAAATGGTTTTTGAAAGTAAACAACCTCCAGAACTAACCGAAAAGCTACATCGTTTTATGATGAGCGACCGACCGTTTGCTGATAATACGCCCAACCCAAATTTGCCTGATAATCCTGCGGCACCTATTACAAATTCGTTGGAAATTGCATTGGCAGAATTGGAAAATGAAATTGCTTATTTCATAAAAGTTTTTGGAAATGACGCCAACTTAAGAATAGAAAATCCTTTTTTCGGATATCTTAATTATGATGAGCAAGTACATCTTTTGCACAAACATGCATTGCATCACTTACGTCAATTTGGTGTTGGGCAGGAATAGAGTTTAAAATTTTACCTCAAAAAAAACCGTCCCCACAAATTTGTAAGGACGGTTTTTGTTCAAAAAGGTACAAAGTTTTTATCGACCGTTGTCAATAAAATTTACATTCAATGAGCTAACGGCTGTACCGCTTGTGTCAGTATTAAAACCAGACAACACCATTGTATAAATTTTTCGATTGCCTAAATTAACCGCCAAAGGAATTGCGGCAATATTACTATCGCCCAACAAACGGTATCCTAAGCTATAAGCGCCCGCATCAAGCGGCTTGAAAGCGGTGTGCTGACGGAAACCAATATTGCTAAAAATAACCGAAGAGTCAGCAAGATTAATAATATCAATCGAACCAGTATTGTGCGAACCTTGTACAAAACGCAGGTGAGACTTGCCCAAAACAGGCTCAGTCAAATCATCTGCCGTAAAAATAGTACGAATGCTACCAACGGTGTCAAGCGTAAATAAAGAGTAATCACCGCTCAAATCCAAATCCATATTTATATCTAAAATATTTTGGGCAGATTGTGAACGATTAATTTTTAGGTTGCGCAAACCCGTGGCTGATTGGTAATAAGGCGAAGCCATATTATAATTGATCGGAGATGAATTTTGTAAAATATCATCAATATAAAAATCCTGACCAACAGAGCCAGGCTGCGCATTTACAACCATAATTTTTGCTAGTGTAGAAACTGCATTATCATCGTCATTATCGGGTAGGCAAGAAGTGAAAAATACGCAAACGCTAAGGGCTGCGGTGCTAAAAATAAGGAAAGCTTTTTTGTTCATATTGTTTAAAATTTTGGGCAAAGTTAATCTAACGATAATATATTTCTTACAGAAAATGTAAAACATTCGTTGCGACAATATATTTGCCAAATGCAAACAAGCCCACTTAGATTTATTCTCGCGCTCGCCGTGGGCGTATTTGTAGCCTATGCGGTTATCATTTTTTTTCAATCTTACATTCCTAAATTATTGAGCTACGAACCACTAGCAGACGATGCTGATGTATTCCAATTTGAAAAATACCTAGCGGCCCTATCACCACAGGCTATTGCCGCACTCATTGCTTGTGCAGCCATTGGTGCATTCTCGGGCGGCTACACGGCAGCGCGCATCGAAAAAAATAAAAAAGAAACGGCAGCTTTGGGCGTGGGTATTTTTAGTACGGTTATTGCCGTTTTTATGATTATCGCTTTTACGTATCCGCTTGCGCTGGCACTCGGTATTTGCGCAGCATTGATTCCGTTTGCGTATTTGGGTGGGCGAGTGGCTAGTTATCGATAGTTCGGGTTTTAGTATTATATTAAAATACCTTCAACTTGTTGAATTACTTTTTTCAATTTCTTTCTCAATCACGTCGGCTTCTTCCTCCATTTTTTCTTCTTTTTTCAAAATGCCTAGTCGTTGCAAAATTTTCTTTTCGTAATTCCAAAAAAACTTGAATTGCCCAAAAGGAATAGATACAATAAGTATAATAAATTGATACCCAAAAATTAGCATGGCGGCTCGAAGCCCGGCACGTTGCCACAACGGGGAATCTGGCGTAAGGCCTATCCAGCCTGTAATGTAGCGCGAAATAATGGCCGTAGTTGTGCCAGTAATTCCAAACACACAGAATATTAAAACTAAATCAAGCGTACTAACGTTCCACTTTTTTTTGTATTTCTCAAGCATGCGGAAAAGGGCTAGTCTTTTTTATTTACTTCGCTTACATCATGAATATCCATGAGTAATTTTGGCTGACGTCCCTTCATTACTTTAGCAATTGTTTCGTCGGGCATTACCAAATTTTGTTCATAATGATTTTGATTAATTACGCTGTGGCGGCTAATATCAGCCGGTTTTTCGATAGTCCAATCGCTGGTATTTTTTTTATCAAAACGACAGGTATTGCAAATCCAGCCTGGCTTGCCTGTTTTTTTGCTGTCTTGTACTTCGCCCCAAGTATCTTTCCGAGCTGTTACGCGCATTACATCTTCACCTCTGTTCCATAGCGTTACTTCGCCGCAGCACTTATCACAATCGCGGTGAGCGTACATGGGTTTTGTAAACCAAACTCGTTGTTTAAATCTAAATGTTTTATCCGTTAATGCACCCACCGGGCATACATCAATCATATTGCCGCTGAAATCATTGTCGATAGCTTTTTGTATATAAGTAGAAATTGCAGCATGGTCGCCACGATCTACAATGCCGTGCCCGCGCGTATCCGTAAGCTGGTCTGCCACATAAGTACAGCGGTAGCAAAGGATGCAACGCGTCATGTGTAATTTAATGTAAGGGCCAAAATCTTCTTTTACAAAAGTGCGGCGGTCAAACTCATATCGTGTTCCTTCTGCACCATGTTCGTAACCTAAATCTTGTAAATGACATTCGCCTGCTTGATCGCAGATTGGGCAGTCAAGAGGGTGATTCATGAGCAAAAATTCCACTACGCCAGCGCGCGCATCTTGAACTCGGGGTGAGGTTATATTTTTTACCTCCATGCCGTCCATTACGTTTGTTCGGCAGCTGGCTACTAATTTTGGCATGGGGCGTTCGTCCGCGGTGCTACCTTTGCTAACTTCTACCAAGCAGGTACGGCACTTGCCACCACTGCCTTCTAGTTTGCTGTAGTAGCACATGGCAGGCGGTGTTACGTCGCCGCCTATCATGCGCGCAGCATTCAGTATTGTTGTGCCAGGCGCAACTTCTACTGTAATATTATCTATCGGTACCTTAAAATTTTCAGCTTGTTGGCTCATAATTTTCTTATTGAATAATGGTTTTATTTACACACCACTTCTACGGTTGTTTTTTATCCTTTCAATGTTTGGGGTGCATTGCAGGTGTAAAAATGGAGGTTCAAAAATACATTAAAAACATAGGGAATGCTTTTGAGAATTTGTTTTTAAACTCATAAAAAAATAATGCGCTTTTCAATTTTGAAAGAACTTGTCAATTTTAATCCAGCGATTCAATTATAAAATAGAGACATACCAAAACGACCTCCTAACAATTATTTTTTCTTCTACTTAGTAGTACCAATTTCAAATGACGCTAACTGCACAAACTGCTGAATGCGGTCATCAATATCAGCTTTTGATAAGTTCCGGAGGCGCTCCACCCCAAATTTTTCTACTACAAAACTGGCCATTGCCGAACCAACTATTACTGCCTGCTTCATATTCTCAAAAGAGATATTATCCGTCTTGGCCAAGTGACCGATAAAACCGCCTGCGAACGTATCGCCTGCCCCTGTAGGGTCAAACACTTCTTCGAGCGGTAGGGCGGGTGCGCTAAAAATTTTGCCATCATGAAAAAGCAATGCACCGTGTTCGCCTTTTTTTATAATAATATATTTTGGCCCCATGACGCTTATTTTTTCAGCTGCTTTTACAAGGCTGTATTCGTTGCTTAGTTGGCGCGCTTCGCTATCATTTACCATAAGTAAATCCACTTTTTTTAGCACATCTTTTAGTCCGTCCATAGCTATATCCATCCAAAAATTCATGGTATCCAAAATGATTAGTTTTGGTTTTTCTTTAAGCTGCTCTATCACTTGCAATTGTACATTGGGCGCAAGGTTACCCAGCATCACATACTGTGCATCTTGATACGAAGCAGGCACTTGCGGGTCAAATTTTTCGAGTACATTTAGGTCAGTCACCAAGGTATCTCGCGTGTTCATATCCATGTGGTATTTGCCACTCCAGAAAAAAGATTTTTCGTCTTTTATTACCTCTACACCTTCAAATTCTACACCTCTTTTTTTGAGGGCATCAATTTCTTCTTGCGGAAAATCACCGCCTATGATCGAAATCTGCTTTATAGGTTGGCTAAAATGCGAAGCGCTCCATGCAGCGTAGGTAGCCGAGCCGCCAATAATTTTATCTGTTTTGCCGAAAGGAGTTTCGATTGCATCGAAGGCCATAGTGCCTGTAATAAGTAATGACATAATTTAAAAAATTTGGCGCGAAGGTAAGAATAGGTTTATAGAGTTTAGGGCGATTAGAGGGTTTATTTGGCATGGCAACTGGCCTCTAGCACACGATTTTTTTTATAAAGAGGTAGCCTATTAAAATAGATATTTAAGGGAATATATTGCCAAGCAAAAAAAATAGAAAATTTAATACAAACGATTACAAAGATTCCAAGGCAGTCTTCAAATTTGGATACTGAAACTGAAAACCCGTGGACAAAATTTTATCAGAAGACACTCGGCTTCCTTGCAGCACAATATTGGCCATTTCGCCGAGGGCTAATTTTAATAAAAATGCCGGCGCACCAATCGGAATGTAAATTCTATTTCGTACAGCGCACAATGTTTTCATTAGCTCTGCGTTGGTGGCGTGCGTAGGCGAGGCGGCATTATACGCTCCGCTCATATTTTCATCTTCAATTGCTTTTACAAAAAGTGCCACCACATCATCTATATGAATCCATGGCACGTATTGTTTTCCACTGCCAATCGATGTGCCAAAACCAAACTTTAAAGGCAGCGACATTTTGGGAAGGGCGCCATCTTCAGTTGCCAACACAACGCCTAACCGCAACGCCACGGAGCGTATTTTAAGCGCGCTTGTTTTTTCTAAAACAGCTTCCCAAGCTTCGCCAATTTTTCCAAAAAAATCATTGGCAGGCGGGTCGGTTTCCGTGAAAATCTTTTCGCTAGTAAGTAGGCCGTAATACCCAACGGCTGATGCGGTAATAAAAGATTTTTCTTGAAGATTATTTAGCCACGTTGTTGATCTTTTTATTTTATCAAAAAGTAATTCGCCCGACTTTACTCGGCTGTCAATAATAGCTTTTTTTCGTTCATCTGTCCAGCGTTTCGCGCCCACATTTGCGCCCGCTAAATGCACAATGCAATCTGCTTTATCAATAGCTTCTTGTGGTAAAATATTTTTTTTTATATCCCAAATATATGTTTGCACATCGGCAATATTTTGCTCGCTACGGCTAAGGATGGAAATGCTATAACCTTTTTTTTGAAGATCTGAAATAAGGTTGCCACCTACTAATCCGGTGGCACCGGTTATGAGAATATTTTTCATTTGGTAAAAATAAATCAAACGTATGGTTCATTCCCTCACGAACAATGGGTTTGATTGGTCGCCAAAAGAAAAGGTAGAAAATATCTCATAAAAAAGCTACTAAAGTTCGTGATGGCACGAACCTTAGTAGCTTTATCAAAACCTTGAAAATTTTATTTGAATCTTGGAAGATGAGCGTAACCTCGGTATCATTAAGTAAATAAATACTCAATATCTTCTCGGCTCAAGTTTTTCACAAACTTGGTATCGTCGCTTATAATATCTTTCACCAACGAGTTTTTCTTTTCTTTTAGTTTCATTATTTTTTCCTCAACCGTGTCTTTACAAATATAGCGGTAG
>JBBSPP010000002.1:0-26159 GCA_038258625.1 Chitinophagales bacterium | reverse complement strand
TTTAAAAAGAATGTTGTCATTTAATGTAAAATGTCAAAAGCACCCAAATGAAACGGCTACAACAAATTACCAAAATCGCTACTGGACAATTACTGATGACCAAGGCAGCACACCCTTCGATTATAAATTGCATTTTTGGTTTCCCTTCACCGATATAGTGGGTAGCGCAGGTCTTGAACTGAACAGATGGCAGAGTACAAGTTGGACGCCCTTACCATCTGTGCTTGATATCTCGCTAGATACTGTGCAAGCATTTTTTAATACAGATACACTTAATGGCACTGCAATTACTGGCGATTATACTGGCCGCACCGCGGTGTATAATACTTACACTTGGGTAGGTGCAATTGATAGCGATTATACAGTATCGGGCAATTGGAATCCCGCTCGGAATACTCCTAAATCCACTGACCGCTTGGTCTTTAACAACGGCATGATCGATACTGTGGCCAATGTACCACAAGAGGAAGTTACCTCGTTCAGTGTAATAAATAATACGACGGTGCATTTTCAGGCGCGCTATTCAAACAACACTCAGTTTACTTTCCGCACAGACTATAACCCACTAACCGCCGAACTTTTTGTAGAAAATGGTTCGTCCCTTTTTATTGATGGGCATCAAAGCGATTTTACCATCTTGGCTGATAATGCATCTTACGCGCCACCAAGTGTTTTGATTGATGGACGACTAGAGCTTGTAAATACATTCCAAAATAATCCGAATCAAAACGTAAATAAAATTTTGCTTGGAAATACGATAGGCTCGGTAAGTACGAATGGTGTAATTGCCGCAGGTGGCAGTTTAACGGGCGGCACATTGCAAGGAGGATTTAAAGTAAATGGAACATACGAACACAAATACACCACCACATCAGGCCCAGTGCCCGTGCTTACTTTTGAGCCAAATTCTAATTATAACATTATTGGGTTTACTACTTACAATAATAATTTTTACATAGCCGACAATATTTTTAACCTCAACTATAATTGTCCCAACCAAACCAACACCACCATACTTTTTAACTCAAATATTAATAGCAGCATTGGCGGTACATTTCAAATAATATCTACGGGTACGGATACACTTCAAATAAAAAATTACCGCACCCACATTAATAGTTATTTACAAACGGCGGGCAATGTATTGTTTGCCCCTGTTAATTCTGTTATTGATTGGAAAATATATAATTCATTTTCCCAAACTGGTGGCTACCTTGGCGATAAATCTATACCGCAAGGTTATACCATTCTAACTTTTGCGGATACCATTTCTGCACAGAATGTAAGTTTTTTAAATACCTCACCGCCAGGCAGTTTCGTTTATAAAATAAAAAATCCGTTCGGGATTAATTTAGGTTTGACCAATCCATCCACTACAGATTTTGATATTAATGAATATGGCGGTGTTACAATTTCTACCTTAGCAGCTACGCCAATAAATACAACGCTACCAATAAAATATGCCGCGAGCAATACCACATTGCGCTATGAAATCGACAGCAGCATTACGGCTACCAATCATATTTTCCCAGCTACAAATGGCCCGCAAGCATTGACAGTTTATTTGGATAGTTCGTCTTTTTTAAACATTCCTTTTTCGCGCACACTGCCCACACTGTTGGATATGTATCGGGGTAATATTAACTTGGGTGCTAACAATTTAACGCTCGGTTCGGGATCCGCTTCTATTGGTACACTTACATACACTCATGGAAAAATTGTAGTTACTACAGGCAAATTTTCGCGATGGTTTGGTATCAATAATTTGCCTACCACACATGTTTTTAATACCATTGGTTTATTCCCGTTAGGTACGCTAGCGGCTAACCGAGCTGCCAATGTATATTTTACATCTGCGGGTGCAATCACTACTGCGGGTACTATCACCGTGGGCCATACCGATGCGCCCACGGTTACAACCGGACTCGGTATAGTTGATGGCACTGCTACGCTTACCGAACGCACTGATGCCAATTGGGATTTTCAGACTGGAAATGGATTAGTACTTTACCCTGCTACTATGAATGTGGCTTTTAGTACCGAAAATATGTTTGGCTCGGTGAATACAAGTTCGCTACATGCATCAAAAGCAAATTCGGTGGTGGGTACTCATTCGGTTGCTACAGGTTCGGGGTCTGGTGTAAAAGTTTTCCGATTAGGATTATCTGACGTGGATATTAATACCGGCAATTTTTATATAGCTGCTGATACGCCGCTGAGTCAATTATTTATTTCCGTGGCCAACGGCAATTGGAACACCGGCACTACCTGGAATACGGGTACGGTACCCACAGCGGCTGATGAAGTTATAGTTGCAGATAATACAATCGTTACCCAAAATACAATAGCTGCTTCCAAAACCATACGAGTGCAACAGTTTGGAACATTGAATTTGGCAGGTGCTGGCAAGTTAATTGTCGATTCTTTTATTGACAATGTTGGCCAAATAAATATGGCGGGTGACAGTATTTGTTTGGGTAGCTACGGTGGTGGCAAATCCAGTTTTTTAAATAAAGGAACCTTAAAAATAAACAGTGGTACGATGTATATAAATGGCTTTTTAGAAAATGAGTCAACATCAAATTTTGAACAAAACGGAGGCAACCTAGTGCTAGATCCAAACGCGAATGGCGTGGTGGCCAATAGTGTTCCCGCTTTTCCTACGCTTTCTTTTTTATCAAAAAACTGTAGTTTTCAAAGTGGTACTATTTTAATTGTGGACCCGCCAGTGCAAAGTAGTGTGGTTAGCCTACGTATGATTTTTAATGATACAAATTCGGCCACTGCAAATCACAAATTAATTTTTGGCGATGGAATTTCTCATGACCCAAGCGCCAATCAATATCTTATACAGGCTTCTAATACTTTTTCCAACGATCGATTTTTGCTTGGCAGTATTGAACACAGAGGTTCGGCTACGAGCACGTCAAAATCATTGGTAATGGATAAGCTAGATTTTTACATAAAAGGCGATGTAAAGATGCAAGACTCAAATGCGGTAATTGTGATGAGTCAGCAGATAAATATTGCGGGTGATATTTTTGTAAAAGAAAAAAATACGTTGGTAAGCACCACATCAATTCGGTTGAATGGCAATGGCCTGCAAAAAATATATGGTGATGGTACTTATGCAAATGCAACCTCAAACCCCACTGCAAATTTTAATGAATTATACATCCAAAATACGGGCAACGGTATACAATTTGATATAGGGGATGTATCCCTCAGCAATAAAATTTATCTTATTTATGGTAAGGTAGATATGCTAAACCATACCTTGAAATCAATAAATTCAAACAAGAATAATCACTTTACAATATACTCATATAGCAACTCCTGGATAGTGGGTAAATATGAGCGGGCATTGCACGTCACGGCCAATACGTCGATAAATTTTGACTATCCAATTGGTACACCGCTAGCCTATACCCCTGTCAATATTATTGCTCCCATCAGTATTAGTAACAGTAATGCTGGTGTAAGCGTTGAAGTAAAAGATGTGGATCACCCTTCTATTTCGTCGAGCAACATTTTGCCCAGCAAATCAATCAATAAACACCTAATTATAAGATCAAGCAATATTGGGTTTTTTCCTACCAACGCAACACTTTCAATATCATGGACACCTCAGGAAGTTGATGCTGGGGTCAATGTAAATATTTTGGGCAGTTCAAATTACAGAAACGGAAATTGGAATTCCTTACCCGTGTCAAACATTACTCAAACATCGGCTGTTATAAATACACCAGGCAATATGCTTCCGGGTGATTACCAATTGGGCGAAACGAATACCACCCCGCTAATAGTTTCTCAACCAACTGATAAAACAATTTGCGAGCAGAGTACTACATCTTTTAAAGTACAAACCGCTACGCCAGTATCATATCAGTGGCAAGATTTTATAGCATCTTCTTGGATAAATGTTGGGAATAATTCTATTTATAATGGTGCAACAACGGATTCATTAATTTTGAATAATGTGCCGCTAACGTTGGACAGCATTTTGTACAGGTGCAGATTAGTATCGTCCACAGATACTCAATATTCTTCCAACGTACTGTTGCGTGTTAATCCAATTTTGACGCCTATGATTTCTATTGTTTCATCGGCAGATACTATTTGTGCGGGCACTACTGTTACTTTTACAGCAACCATAAATAATGGTGGCACCAGTCCAAGCCGTCAGTGGAAAAAGAATGGCGTAGCTGTTGGAAATAATTCCTCCACATATAGTAGTAATGCGCTTACCATAACGGATACCATTACTTGTGAACTTACGAGTAATTATCCCTGCACGTCAGTAAACCCTGTCATTAGTAATCAAAAAATTATTATCGTAAATCCAATGGTTTCACCCATAGCTACCATTATAGCTAATCCGGGAAATTCTATTTGCATTGGAGATTCGGCTACTTTTACTGCCACGGTTACAAATGGTGGAAGCAATCCTACATATCAATGGCGAAAAAATAATATTATCGTTGGCACTAACAGCCCAACCTATACAGATTACGCATTGACGAATAATCAAAACATCAGGTGTATTGTTACGAGTAATGCCAATTGCCTTATTACAACATCCGATGTAAGTAATATTATTACTATGTCGGTAACTAGCCCAGTTACCCCTGTTGTAAATATTACTGCTTCGCCGAGCACAACTATTTGCAGTGGCGTAAGTGTAACATTTACTGCTTCAACCACCAATGCTGGCAGCACACCAATTTACCAATGGTTTAAAAATAACACCGCCGTTGGCACAAGTGTAAACACCTACATAGATGCAGGTTTGAATAATACGGATGTAATTCATTGTGTACTCATTAGCAGTTGGGGTTGCCTTACCACGCCTACTGATACCAGCAATTATCTTACCATGACAGTGAATCCTTTGGTAAGCCCAACTGCCAACATAAGCATCACCCCAAGCGATACCATTTGTGCAGGTTCGTCGGTTACTTTCTCTGCTACCTACACAAATTTAGGTACAGGATTTACCAGGTCATGGCGCAAAAATAATGTGCAAGTTTCAACGGGTGCGGGCTATAGCACCACTACTCTTGCCAATGGCGATGTAGTTACTTTGATTATAACCTCCACACCCGCTTGCGCGCTCACGAATATTGATACAAGTAATGCAATTACTATGACGGTAGTTAATTTAGTAACGCCTAACATTGCTATTACGAGCACGACAGGCACTACAGTTTGCTCTGCCGATACCGCGTTTTTTACTGCTATTACAACTTTTGGTGGCACAGCACCAATTTATCAATGGAAAAAGAATAGCTTAAATGTGGGTACAAATTCGGCCACATACAGTGAGCCAAACCTCGCGAATGGAGATGTGATTCATTGTGAACTCATGAGCAGCGAACAATGTGCTTCCCCAGCCACTGCAAATTCTAATAACTTGACCATGGCTGTAACCACAGCCGCTATACCATTAGTGAATATCACCGCCAACCCGGGCAATATTATTTGTACGGGTGATCCAGTTACATTTACAGCACAGGGAACGAATGGAGGTAGCACGCCACTTTTTCAGTGGAGTTTGAATAGCACACCAGTTGGTACAAATAGCAATAGCTATACGAATACTACACCTGGTAACGGCGATATTGTAAACTGTGTTATGTATAGTTCGTTAGGATGTGTATCGCCCGATTCAGGCTTGAGCAATACTATTACGATAAGTGTAAATACGCCTGTAACGCATAGCGCCGTTATTACATCAAACGTTGGTACTATTATTGGCGCAGGTTCGGTAGTTACTTTCACGGCAGTTGGCATTAATAGCGGTACAAATCCAACATACCAATGGAAGCTAAATAATGCAAATGTTGGCACAAACCAAAATACTTATACGAGCGCTAGTTTGAATGGTGGCGATGTTGTTGAATGTGTTTTGAACAGTAGCAACCCCTGCGCCATTCCAATGCAGATAAATAGCAATACCCTTACTATGCAAAGTGCCGTTGGCGTAAAAGATGTAGTATTCAATAATGCACAATTTATTATTTACCCCAACCCAACCAATGGCTTACTTACTATAGAGGCCAATGAGCTCACGGAAATAAATAAAATGTTGAAATACGAAATTGTTTCTCTAACAGGTACGAAAATTACAGTTGGCGAAATGTTGATTGAAGCATCTAATTTCAAAAAACAAATTACGCTACCTGCCAATATTAGCGCAGGAGTTTATATGCTTACGTTAGATTTGGAAGGGCATAAGAGTTTTGTAAAAATTCAGGTAAGTAAGTAATTTTTTTGGTAAAATGATATTGGTGAACGTGGCATTTTTTTAAATAAAAAGTGCTGCACTCACCGCATCACAAAAAAGTTTGCCTTCATTCGTAAGTTGCAAATTTGATTGTGTTTTTATTAAAAAATCTTTTTTAAGATATGGCTCAGCTTTTAATAGCAAAGAATCATACTGCTCCGCCGAGCTTTCGTTTTTGTACTTTTCTAAATTTAGCCCCTCGATGATGCGCAGTCCTAGCATTACCATTTCATTTAAAATATCGTTTTGCGTAAGCGTTTCTTGCTCTTGATCAAGTTTATTCGCGCTCAACGATTTTATGTACAGCGCATTATTCGCCACATTCCAAGCGCGCGTTTTTCCTTGGTACGAATGCGCTCCTGGGCCAAAACCTAAGTATGGTTTGCCCGCCCAATAATTGCTGTTGTGTACCGCACGTTTTCCTTTTTTTGCATAGCTCGATATTTCGTAATGTTCGTAGCCAGCCGTGGCCAAGCGTTTCATTAAGTATTCAAACTGCCGTGCACCTTGCTCGGCGTTCATTGGTTTTTCTGTTCCTTTTTTTATAAAAATATCTAGCGCAGTTTTTGGCTCCACCGTCATGCCGTAGATCGAAATGTGCGGCGTGTTTTTTTCTAAAAGTTTAGCTACATTTTTTTGTAGTTTAGCATCATTCAAAAGTGGAAAACCGTAAATCAAATCCACCGTATAATTGTCAAAATAGTGGGCAATAATTTCTATGCTCTCAATTGCTTTTGTTGCCGAGTGTGAGCGGTTCATGTACTTCAAATCTTCTTCGAAAAAACTTTGTACGCCTAGGCTGATTCGATCAATCCCCAATTTTTTAAACCCAATTATTTTTTCCTCGCTTATATCATCGGGGTTCATCTCCACAGTAGTTTCAAATACATTTTTACAAGAATAGTTTTCTCTTATTGCAAAAAGAATCTGTTGCATTTCGGCCACCGATAAAATGCCTGGCGTGCCGCCACCAAAATAAATGGTTTCAATTTCTAGCTCGGCAAATTCATTTTTTCTTAGCTCAATTTCGCACAATAAAGCTTGAACAAATTCGTTTTTATACTTCAGCGATGTAGAAAAGTGAAAGTTGCAGTAATGGCACGCCTGCTTACAAAAAGGTATATGAATATAAATGCCCGCCATTAATGCTTTATTTTTATCAGAATTTTGAAAGGTAGCGCACAATATTTTTTTGGCTCAATAGCCTGTATGATTTTTCTGTTTTTTGCCGGAATAAAAAATACGGCTGCACAAAATATCAGCCTACAATTGCACGGCGATGAGGCCGCCGAATTTGAAAAATTGGCACTTCTAAAAACCTCCTACATTGATTATCTGCAAGCCAATGATGCGCTTAAAAATAGCCTGCGCACCCTTTATAAAAATGGTTATTTAACCGCCTCGCTCGATTCTCTTTGGCTAGACGAGAATACCGCGCACGCCAGTATTTTTTTGGGCAAAAAATACAAATGGGCCAATATCAAAACAAGCAACATCCCTTCACAAATTATTCGCCTGAGCGGCTTTGACGAAAAAAATATTTTTAACCAGCCTATCAAACCTACGTTGCTTGGCAGCGTGATGGAAAAAATGATACGCTACTATGAAAATAATGGGTATCCATTCGTCACCACATTTTTAGATAGTGTAATCATAAAAAACGAAGGCGTATCGGCAATTCTAAATTTGGCACCGGGCCCGCTGATAAAAATTGACACAATAATACTAAATGATGAAGCAGGCATTCACCGAAATTATATAGAGAATTACCTAGGCATCCGCCAGGGCGATTTGTACAATGAAAGCAAAATAAAAAAAATT
Source organism: Chitinophagales bacterium (assembly GCA_038258625.1). Lineage (GTDB taxonomy): Bacteria > Bacteroidota > Bacteroidia > Chitinophagales > Chitinophagaceae > JAGNRR01. The sequence continues at coordinate 18,052 of JBBSPP010000002.1, read as the reverse complement.
AGTCAACTAATAAGAGAGCTTCCATTTTTAGAAGAATCCTTTCCTTGGAAAATTTATTTTACCAGTTCTCAAACCAAACTAAATCTTTACCTGAAAAACAAATCGGCTAACCGAGCTGATGTACTGATTGGATTATTGCCCAACAATGCTGAAATTGGTAATAAATTTTTACTGACTGGCGATATAAAATTCGCTTTTGTAAACGCGCTAGAGCGTGGCGAAAAAATAGAAGTGAATTGGCAAAATTTGCAATTTCAATCACCGAGGTTAAAAGCAACGGCTTCATACCCATACTTGCTCAATACACAAATTGGCATTACGGGTACGTTTGATTATTACAAAAAAGATACAACCTTCAGAACGGTGAGCGGCGAGCTTGGCTTTATATATCAGTTCACAGCGCAAGACCAGCTAAAAGCATTTTATGAAACGGGCAGTACGCGCCTAATTACGGTAAACAAATCGCAGCTCATTAGCACGCGCGCGCTACCAGCAAATGCAGATATAAAAACCCGCAGTTTTGGTTTGGAAGGCAGTGTGAGCCGGGTAGATTATAGGTTGAATCCGCGTAAAGGTTGGCTAGGAAAAATTAGGGCCGCAGCTAGTATTCGTGATTTTATAAAAAATAATACCATCGAAGATACGGAAGACCCGATCCGCGGCGAATCATTCGCCTACCTCTACGATAGTGTGGGTTTGCGCTCGTATCGTTTTCAGGTTTCGGCAGACGTTGGTTATTTTTATCCTCTAGGTAAACGCTTGACCATTGGCGCGCGCTACCGTGTGGGTATTATGCTGAGCGAGCAAGATTTATACCGCAATGAAATTTTTCAGATTGGTGGTTTTCAGTTGCTGCGCGGTTTTGACGAAGGCAGTTTGTTTGTTAATAATTATCACATAGGCACGATTGAGCCACGCTATTTGCTGTCACAAAATTCGTACTTCTTTTTGTTTACAGATTTTGGATTAATAAGCAGAAACTACCCCAGCGTGAATCGACGCGATTCGCCTTTTAGCTTTGGGTTGGGCTTGGTGTTCGAAACCAAAGCGGGACTTTTTAATATGGCGTATGCTGCTGGTGCGTTGGAAGGTGGCATTCAATTTAGAAACTCCAAAATTCACTTTGGGTATGTGAATTTCTTTTAGGGTTTTAATCCCTATTTTTTAAAACGAAATAAGAGATTATAAGAAAATATAAGCGACTTTTTTACAAAAAAAAGCTTGCAGAAAATCTACAAGCCATTCAACTTATTATGAAGAATTTTTACTTCAGCAATTTAAATATTTTCTCTTGCTCTTTTTGTGGTAATGGATTTCCTGAGTATGAAAAGTTGATGATATTTTTCAATCCGCCCAACCCCTGTGGTATAGCTTGGATTTGATTATTGCTCACATCCAGCTGTTGCAAACCAGCCATATTACCAATTTCGTTGGGAATACTCACGAGCATATTATTGCTTACATCCAGCCGTTGCAATTGGCGCATCCCTGTAAGTTCAATAGGAAAATCGACCAATCCGTTGTTTGCCAATTCTAAAACTTGTAAGTTTCGCAGGTTTCGGAAAGAAGCTGGCAATTCAAAAATTTTGTTGCCGCTACTGTTCGCACTACCCAATGTTAGCTTTTCTAAATTTACTAGATCTCCCATTTCTGACGGTAAAAAGCGAAGATTGTTACCGCTCAAATCCAAAAATCGAAGGTTAATCAATTTGCCAATATTTGCCGGTATATAGTTTAATTTTTTGTTGCTCAAATCTAAGTGCGTAATATTTTTCATACGGCGCAAGAGGTCAAAAAGCACCACTGGATTGCCATCCACACTACCGCTTACGCGGAAGTTGGTAAGCGAGGGCAAAGTATTAATTTCATCAGGCAAAAAGTTAATTGGGTTACCCGTAAGATCAATCACTTGCAGGTTTTGCAAATTGGCAATTGTAGCAGGTATTGATTCCAACTGATTATTACGCATGATAATTTTGCGTAGGTTTTTCATTTCGCCAAGTGTAGTGGGTAAGCGCGATATGCTGTTGTTACTCAGGTCGAGTACTTCCAGATATTTTAGGTTAAAAATATCAACAGGAATTTCTTTAATATCCGCATTTTGGATGGCCAAATAACGCAAGTTTGGGTAGCGTAAAATTTCCATTGGAAATTCAGTAAAGTATTGACTAGTTAAATTTAGCTGCTGCACGCAGTTGGCATCGAATGCAGCCGAGGGTAATTTAAGGTAAACTTTATCAGCATCGCAGGGGTTTGCTAGCGGATAATAAGTTTGTGCTGATGCTATAAAAGTACCAATCAGTAAAAATGCGCTCAAAAAACTCTTCTTCATATATTCACCTGTTTTAATAAAGGCTAATATAATTTAACTTTTTTAATAAAGAATAAGGAATGGCAATATTTATGACAATTCCTATTTTTTATGTCACCGTGTGTGGTCGAATTTGAATGAGCCACAACAAATTTACTAACAAAATATACGCCTTACTCTCGCGCAAAATACTTAACGGTTACTCCTTCGGGTGCATTCCAGTTACTAATTTAAACTTTTGATTTTCGGTTGGCACTATTTCAAAATAAAAAGCTGTGGGCGCGGTATAATTTTCGGCTTGGCGAATGCCTTGCATATCACATTGCAAATTGTAAAAACGGATACTTCCATTCTCTTGAGCAACTGTATAATAATCTTGCGCAAACCATTTTAGTTGTTCTGCCAAATTTGCATCAACACCATTTAGCAACTGATTGTTTATAGGGAAAGAATAAAATTCCATAGTGCCATTTCTCGAATATTTTCCTAAATACAAACTGTCGCTTGTGCGCGCTAGGCCATACCAATTCATATTAGCAACTCCTACGGGTATTGATTTCATAGCATCATATTGTATGTGTTGTGCCTGCAATTGTTTTTCTATATCCGATGAAATAAATTGTTTGTGCGCCAAAGTAAAAACTAAATAAAGTGTACTGACCCACAAACCAATGGCGTTTGCACTGCTCCATGTACTTTTCTTTTTTTGATAAAAAATAGTAATGCCCAACCCAATCATCAACGGTAATGTATAAACAGGATCCACAATATTGACGCTATCAAAACTGACGCGATAATCGCTAAAAGGCAAAAACAATTGCGTGCCATAAGCTGTAAAAGCATCGAGCAGCATGTGTGTAAATAATGCCAGCCAATTGAAAAGAAAAAGCCTTGCAAACGAAAATTGTTTCGTCCACTTTAGCTTGGTAAAAAAATAAGCAAGCAGCAGCGCACCAACTATGCTAAATAAAATAGAGTGGCTATAACCCCGGTGAATACTAATTTTCTCTGCCGCATTGAAGAATGGTAAGAAAATAATATCAAGGTCGGGAATGGTGGCGATGATGGCACCGAGTATGGCACCTTTTGCGCCAATCTTTTTTCCTAAAATTGCTTGCCCGATTGCTGCGCCGAGTGCTGCTTGTGTGATACTATCCATTGTTTATTAAAAAATAAAGTTACACATTCATTTTTTGCAAAAGATTGGTAACTTCCCTTGCCGTGTTAATGAATTGAGGTTTTGTGTTTTCCAAATATTCCTGTACGCGCACGGTTTTATTTTCCTTTTTTAAATTCCTTGCCAATCACATTTACTTCGTCCTTATCATTTTGCATATCCAAGGCTGGGACAGTATAAGAAATGAGCTGACAAACTTTTACATTGGCTATCTTTTTTTCATAAACAAATAACTCTAAATAAAGTGGCCGTTATCTGTAATATCCAAGAAACTTTTCGCCGATTGCGCTTATATTCGGTTATTCCTTTGAAAGGTCTTCTGTATTTGAGAGAAACGGCAAACCTTTCAATCTCTTTTCGACTTTAAAAACCACAATTCAGTTTTGAGCGTATGTTTATACCCGCTAGAGAAGAAAAATTTTATTTTGAGCCGAACCCCTACATATTCCGCCCTACGAAAGTGCATACTTGGCTTGGCTTTGCTAACCTTGGCATTTGGTATTTTTCATCACAGCCTATTTGAATTTGCACACTCTTTAAGCCACAGGTTTTCCAATGGTCACTCTTATCATTCGCACCACCACAATACAGCAGAGGCCACTCACAAGCACGCTTTTTTAGATATTTCCAATATGGTTTTTGACCTCAAATTTGATTCGCCAATCTCAGAAGATAGTGATCACCGGCTTAAGTTTTCCGTAGATAAAGGGCTCGAAAAATATTCTGAAAAGAATTTTACTCATATTCTTTTTGTTATAAAAAGTAACAAGATATTTAACCATAATTTGCAATTGCCTCCAAGGCCGTTTTTGCAAATCCCTGCTCCACCACCAGATTTTTCTGTTTAACTAGTTCGTTTTAATAATACTGCATGGTTTGTTCTTTTGCTTGTTTTTGTAAAAAAATGAGTTTGAGTGCAGGCATTGCAGTTACAAAAAATGAAAGGAAGCATCTTATTAAACATTTTTTTAGTATTTAGGTGCAGCATTTTTTCAAATTAAACGAGCGTAGTATTTGTACTACGAGTACTTCACAACAAACAATACTTTTTTATTGGGCAAAAAGTAAGCTCTAAAAGCGTGACTTTTCCGTGTGTTATTATTTTATATAATAAGCATCAAAAAGCAATTTTTTGCCAGCAAAAATTATAGCACCGCTATAATTAATTTTTAAAAACAAACAGAAAAACTAAACAAATGAAAACAATATTAAAATTAAGAAATGTACTGCTATGTATATTTCTACTAATCTGCGGCATAGCAAATGCCCAAAACAACGCCACCATAGTTGGCATAGTAACTTCCGAATTTGACAGAGAATTGGGCGGTGTAAGCGTATCCATCCGAAACACTACCAACGGTACACGCACAGACAATGAAGGCAAGTTCCTCTTAGAAAATTTAGAGGCGGGCGAATACACAATAGTGCTTAGCTCAGTAGGGTATGAAAAAAATACCAGAACGATAACCCTCGCAAATGGTGAAACAAAACAGTTGAATGTTAGCATGAAAATTGCCAAACAATCGCTAAAAGGTATTACCATCAGTGGCGAAGCGCTTGACCCAAAAAACAGAACGATTACCGTAAATGAAATCAGCCGACAAGAAATTCAATCGTTGAATATAAACTTACCAATTCGTATGATAGAGCAAATGCCAGGTGTAGATTTATTATCTTACAATCAAGGTGGCGTTGCCGATCAGTTTTCCATTCGCGGCTTTGGCGGTGGTGGTCACGAAGGGCAAGCCGGTGCGCAGATTGACGGTGTTTCGTTAAACGAAGCAGAAGGACATTCCGACGGTTATGCGGATTTGAATATTCTTATTCCATTGAATTTAGAAAAAGTAAAAGTATATAAAGGCCCGTCTTCTGTGCTCTTTGGCAGGTTTGCCGAAGGTGGCACGATAGCTATGGAAACTCGCAAAGGTGGCGAGTATCAAGAAGTAAGTTTGGCGGCAGGTTCTTTTAATACAGTGAATGCGCAGTACGCATTGGGCAGGGGCATTGCACTCGGAAAAACCGATAAAGTGCTTCAAACAAACTTAGCTTTTCAGTTTTTTCAGTCGGATGGGTACCAAGCAAATTCGGATATTATTCGGGGTAATTTGACTGGGCGATTGGCATATAACATTACGGATAAAACTGATGTAGCCGTTTCCCTTCGTGGTCATAGGAGCGATTGGGATGCATCGGGCTATATATCCGAAGCAAGAATTAATGATTCTGAATTGCGAAAACAGCAAGAAATAAATGCTGAAAATGACGGAGGTGCCAAACAATTTTACTCGCAGCGTGTTGATGTAAATCATACGTTTAATGATAGCCTTCGTTTGCTAGTTTTTGGCTATGCTGTACAGCAAGATTTTACGCGCTTTGCTAAATTTGGCACAGGCGTGGGCGGCCAAAACGAACGATACAATACACGAAATGTATATGCCGGCGGCGCCAGTTTGAATGGTATTAGCCACATTCGCCGCGTTGGGTTTGATTGGGTTGCGGGTGCTGAATATTATACAGAATCTACCTATCGCCAACGATGGGAGACAAGCAATCGAGTGCGCGGCGCCAAAATTTTGAATCGGAATTTTGATGTACAAACTATTTCTTTATATGCTCAAGGGGTATTTAATATTAGCAAATATTTTAGACCATCGATTGGTTTGCGTTATGATAAATTCTTTGGTTCTTTTGAAAATAGCGATCCTGGCGTTGCGCCTTTCAGCAACGAAATTGGCAATTTATCAAACGTAAGCCCCAAGCTAGGCGTACGCTCTACAATTGTAGATGGTTTGGATTTGCGCATGAGTGCTTCGCAAGGATTTTCGATACCCAACAGCTCGCTAAAGTATGAGCCAAACTCTACACTGAAACCTGTAACGCTCTGGCAATATGAAGTAGGCGCAACTTATACGGGTGTCAACTGGTTGGAGCTTGACGCAGTAGGTTATATGCTCAATACATCAAACGAAATTTTGGAAAGCCCTCCAGGCTCGGGTGATTTTATAAACGTGGGCGAAACGTCGCGCATGGGTATTGAAACCGAAGCCACTGTAAAACCAACGAGAGGGTTGCGCATGAGAGGTACTTTTAGCTACACACGAACGGAAGTAAAAGTGAATCCTGAAATTGGCTTGTTAGGAAAAGAGTTGGTCAATATTCCGCAGACCATTTCGACTTTTGATATTGCTTATGCATTGAAAAATGGCTTGGGTGCGCGATACACAATTCGTGATGTGGGACCGTATTTTACAAACTCTGATAACAGCGCAGGCTATGATGGCTATACAGTTTCTAACCTCAACTTTTTTTATAACTTCAATAAGCAGTCTGCTAATAAGGGTAGAGTGTTTGTAGAAATCAGAAATCTTTTTGGTGTCCTATATTCCGAAACTGTATTTGGTGATGTAGGCGATCAAATTTTTACTCCTGCGCCAACGCGAAATTTGATGGTGGGCGTAAGCTATAGCTTTTAATAAAAAATCATTTTATAAACAATTAATAAAAAAATAAATAACATGAAAAATTCAATAACAAAGACAATGCAAACTTTTATTCTTGCCGCGGCAGTTACACTTATGTGTAGCTGCGGCCACGAGCATGGCCCCGACACGCATACACACGATGGTGAAGAAGCCCACACCCACGCCCCTGGCGACCGTGGCGATGGCCACAGCCATTATGATGAAGATGCAAAAGTACCCGCCTTTACTTACCTACGCATGAATGGAGAATTTCACCTCAACCCAGGTGACACTATGTCCCAAGATGACGAACGTAACCCAGGAAGATTATCATTGACCACGAGTGAAGAAAAAGGCTCACTCACCAAAATGACTTTTTACGACCACTATGATTTGAACAAAAAACTAGCCGAGTGCGGTTATGAATATATTGGTAGCCGTCCGGACCCACATTATTTTCCAAAAGAATCCAAAACTTCGATCTGGGATATTTTTAAAAAGGTAAAAGATTTTGAGGGCGACTGTATAAATTACGAATACGTAATTTCGCGCTCGCCACATGGCGAACCACTGCACATGCACCTGCGCTATGGCAAAGATTTAGAAGCATTGCTAGCCATGAGTAATGATAAAGAAGACGGCGGCTTTAACCCTTGGTGGGCTACCTACTGCGAATACGACATGAAGACGGCCTGCGATTAATACCTCAAAAAGTATAAAATTTATGAAACAATTTCAATTAAAAACTGTTGTATTTTTTCTGCTATTATTTACGCCCGTGGCATTACAAGCGCACGGGGTAGATTTAGCCGACCAAAAAATACTGAACGAGGGCGGGCTGCTTGCCTATATATGGGTGGGTGCCAAACACATGATTACAGGCTATGATCACCTACTATTTTTAGTAGGAGCAATATTTTTTCTGAAAAGTTTTAAGGATATTCTGCGCCTCATAACTGAGTTTACTCTTGGGCATAGCATTACGCTAATTGGCGCTACCTATTTGGGCTTACAAGTAAATGAGCATTTGATTGATGCCGTGATAGCCTTTAGCGTAATTTACAAAGGCTTTGAAAACTTAGAGGGTTTCCAAAAAATGTTTAAAACCAAATCGCCTAACCTGATGTGGATGATTTTCATTTTTGGATTGATTCATGGTTTTGGGCTTAGCACGCGCTTACAAACATTTGCGTTGGGTGTGCAGCAATTTTTGCCCAAGATTGTGTGCTTTAATATTGGTGTGGAGCTTGGGCAAGTGCTGGCGCTTATTCCTATTGTTTTTATCATATCAAAGTGGCGCGACAAAAAAGGCTATACTACTTTTTTTCAGATTGCCAATTGGTTTTTGATATTGGCGGGTGTGGCACTTTTGATATATCAGTTGTACGGCTATTTTAATGGGCACCACCACCACCATGCCGAAGTGCCGCAGCCGCATTATCATGGAGATGGTGGGCATTAGTATTCATTTGGTATTTTGAGAAAAGTAGAACCCATCTGCTGTGCAGATGGGTTTTTTTATTCTCCGCTATCTTCTCGGTTGCCGAAGGCAAATGGATGTTGTGTGATTGTATGTTAATTTGACGATGTACTTATTTGGTAATTTTAGAATGGTCTATTTCAATTTCGCTTCAATCGATTCCAAAATCTCCATTTGTTTTGCTTGGCTTTCAAACAAAACCTTTATTTCTTCTTCTAATAAAAGATCAATCTTTTGGTGTAAAGCTCTAATTTCTAATTCGGCTTTCAAATTTATTAGGTAATCATTTTCACTTTGCTTTCTGTCTTTTTCTTCTTTACGATTTTGGCTCATCATAATAATAGGCGCTTGAATAGCTGCCACACATGAGAGAATTAAGTTCATCAAAATATAAGGGTAGGGGTCGAAATGATCTTTAACTAAGCTAATGGAATTATATATTATCCAAGCCAACAATACTGCGAAAAATGAAATTATAAAGGTCCAACTACCACCAAAGGTTGCCACCTTATCCGACACTTTATCACTCCGCGACATTATTTCTTTGGGTGGGTGTAGTAGGTTTTCAATGATTAAGTTTTCATCGGTTATGCTCTTTTTTACAATAGCTTGTAACTTCTGTAGTTGTTCTGATTCTGCATTTAGCAAATCGCTAATTTCTTTTTTCATAATTAGATGTAGTTAAAAACGATAAATAAAATCACACCAAAAATACCTATCAAGGCCGCCATAAAAAGATAATCGGCAACCGTTTCATAACGCCGTTCTCGTATTTCATTTTCAGTACGGATTGACATAAATGACAGTACAGAAGATATTGTAAGCAATAGTGCGACAAAAGAAGTTATGGCATCAATCATCAACAATGACTTGGCATCCGCTATATGTAGTGCCGTTATTACAAATAAGCAAAAACCCAAAAGATTCGCCGAGGTGCTGTGAATATGCTGTGAGGTTTTATTTGCCATAGTTTGAGAAACTAAATATAATAAAAGTTCATGGAGTCAATATAATTATTAGTATATCAAACGCACTAAAATTTATAACTATATCCAATACGAACAACCTGTGTTTCGTTATAGTCAGTGCCTATAAAGCTAAATCCGTTTGCAGTAATTTCTCTTTTGGTCTTTAGGGTATTAAAAATATCCGTTGCATTTATAAACCATTCTCCTTTACCGTTTTGTGCCGTTTTTTGTAAACCGAAACCTACCGAATAACGTGCAAATATTTTGCCCTGCGGTATTAAATCGGGCGCGAGGTATAAAAAGTTGAGCTGAGCTTTATAATTTTTATTAAAATTAAATGTATTGTTCAACTTAAAATTTCCAGAAAAAATCTGTTGCATGGGCGAGCTTACAATATGTTTTATTGGATAAATATTTTCTACTGAAAAAGCATCTATCTGATTTTGGTAAACGTTTGCGCTTGCATTTAATGAAAACCAACTATTTATTTTATGGTCAAAAAAAAGTTCAGCACCAGTACTATTGCTACCATTTACATTCTGAAAAATTGAATAAATTAATCGACTACTATCCACGGTGCTTGCCAATCGTGTAATGGTTCCGTTTGTGTTTTTGAGATAAAGCGTTGAAAATAAAAATCCTTTATCCCACGAAAATTTATGCCCTAACTCAATCGTATTGGTATATTGCGGACGCAATGCAGGATTGCCTACTTTAATAATTTCGGCATCATCATACTTTGGAAAAATACGAATGTCCACTTCGTTGGGTCTATCAATTCTTCGGTTGTAAAAAAATGAAAGTTGGTTGTTGTTATTTAATTTATAGCCTAAGCGCACGTTCGGAAATGGCTGGGTATAATTGTATCCATCGCTTTTATAAACAGGATGATTTTCGCCAACGGTATATTTAAGATTTACATATTCCATTCGCAAACCAAGCTCCGCACTCCAATATTTATTTTCGAATAAATAACTTGTGTAAGCCGAAGGAATAAACTCCTGATAGGAAGCTGCGCCACCCGCGTTTGTATCCAAGGCTGAGTACTCGCCAGGTTGAAAAATCATGTTTGTTGGAATGTCCCTTTTTCTAATTTTAATGCCCGTTTGTAATTGTCCAAATTTTAGCGGACGGGTATAATCAATCGTTCCGTCAATCACTTTTTCATCGGATATTAGTTTAAACGAATCTGTACTAACATAAGCTGGCACTTGATTTGTAAAGTAATATTTTTCATCTTCTCTATGGAATGTGTAATTAATTCCTGCTTTGAGATTATGCCCAGGCTGTTTGAATTTGTGCAAAAAATTTGCACTCGCCATAGCCGTTGTTTTTAATTCGTCTTCTAAAAAAGTCCATAATCTATTTTGCTGTGTAAGTTCATTATTATAAAAAGGTTGGTCGCCATGATCCAATATTTTTTCGATCCCAAACATACCCGAAACTGTCAATGAGTTTTTATCATTAAGCTGATAATCTACACCTGTGCGTAGCGTAAAATAATTTGTATTTCTGTTACGTTGTAATTGTTGTTTTATGATAGTACCATCGTCATAAGTACGGGTTGTAAATTCATTTTTGTATAACGATTGATTGTACAAATTATCAGCTTGTAAAAACCAATTTGTTTTTTTACGCTGATAATTTAATGAAACGCTCGGATTAATTTTTGGCGTGCGTACATATTGTGGTCTAATGTTGGGTAAATTAGTTGTGCGCTGCCACAGCGACCCCAAGCCTGTAGTTAAACCCACCTTACCGCTCAATCCTTTTTGCTTTTCTTTTTTATAAATAATATTTATGATGCCCGCATTACCGTTCGCATCAAATTGCGCCGATGGGTTATTTATAATTTCTATTTTATCAATTGCTGAGGCAGGAATATTTTCCAAACCACTTTGACCGCCAATACCCGTTAGCGCAGTTTGCTTTCCATCAATTAATATCATTACTTTATCGCTCCCTCGCAACAGCACTTTGCCATCTTGCGAAGTAACACCTGGTAAATTTTGAATACTTTGTAAAGCCGAGCCGCCAGCTTGCGAAGCATTATCGGCTACTTTAAAAACTTTTTTATCCATTGCCGAGCTGATGGCATCTTTTTTGGCAGTTATTTTTACAGCACCTAGCACTTTATTTTTTGATTCTAAACTAATTTTTCCAATGTTTAAAAACGGAGAAAGCGAACCGACAAATACAGGTTTCATTACAGTTTCGTAACCCACAAAACTTACTTTAAGAATGTAGTTGCTAGGTATAATATTTTCAAAAACAAAAAGCCCTTCATCATTGCTGACCATGCCCGTTTTCATACTACTATCCGCAGCATTTAATAATACCACGTTTACAAATGGCATTGGCGCATTTGTACTTTTATCTATCGTATTGCCCGAAAGGGTTACAGCCGTTTGGCTATAACCCCTGAAGCAAAGAACCGATAGAATTGTTACTACTACTAAAATTCTAATCTTCATCGTCTTCTCCTTCCTCATCTTCATTTTCTTCTTTCTTTTTCGATTTCAAATCACTTTTCACAAGTTGTCTGCTGCCATCAAAAATTAAATCCCCAGCCTTGATTTCTACTTCATATTGCTGTTCGCCGTTTTCTTTGGTTATCATAGCTGTTTCGTTAATTTTTTGGTCGGGATAATTATTTTTCATGTAATCTAATATAGCCGCGGGCAACTCTGAGTTTGGGATTTCTACCTCCGTTTCCAATATCTCGCCGGTAGCGCTTAGTAAGACGGAATACTCTTTTTTATCATTGTCAAAGTTTGCTTCGTAGTTGGGAGATTCTTTATCCCATTTTATTCTTTTTGCGTACGGGTAAGCACCTGTTAAACTTTTAACGACTACCGCAGGTACATCATCGTTTTTCACTTTTTGCCCGCAAGCGGTTGTGGTCATGGCTACTGCAAGGAGTAGAATGCCAAGGTTTCTAATTTGCTTCATTGTTTCTAATTTTTAGAATACAAAGTTGCATAGTGATTTTGTAGACATTCTGAATTTTGAAAAGCTTGGATATTTATAGCATAGCAAGAAAGTGTTGTTTTTCTCTTTCGTTATAATGAGCTATTGTAACAAGTAAAATAATTATACCGAGAGAAATAAACGTTGCAGCTAAGGTGCCTAAATCCAAACCGTCTTTTGTCAATGGTTTGGTCAAAAAATCGCCAAAGGTGGTAGCAACAATTTTCATGAGCCAAAAAAGTATTGTGACCTCGGCCACTTTGTTTAGTTTGTACATTTTTCTTTGTTTTAAAAAACAAAGTTGAAAAGCAATTTTGTAGAGATTCTGAATTTATGAAAAGTGCACAGAAAACGTATGTAAGCCTTTTAAGAATTGATAATTAATTTTCCAATTATTGAAATCAACAATCCGTTTTACTATAGCTAGCCCTAAACCTGTGCCTTTGGTAAGTGATTGATTATTCGAAAATCGTTTGTAAAGGTCAGATTCCAAAAGTGGTTTGTCTGGGCCTGAATTTGAGATTATTAATTCATTTTCTTTTATGGCAATTTCAATTTTTCCATTCTCAACATTATGTCTAATCGAATTCATAATAAGATTATTCAACAATGTTTCTACCATAAAAGGATTAGCTGGCAATGTAATTTTAGTTTCCTCAGAAAGTACAATGTCAACTAACTTCACGGCTGCTTGCTCTTTGTAAAAATCAATTCTATCGTTAATTAAATTAAGTATTGATACACCTTCTTTGACGGAGTACTGTTGATTATCTACTCGCGCATAGAGCAGTAAGTTTTTGTTAAGCTTGGATAATTTGTCTGAAGCCAAATTTAACTCGTTTAGCAATTTGTACTGTGCCTCGTTGTTGTTTTCTAGCTGCATCAAATTTTCAACTTTTGCCTTAAAAACCGCGAGCGGGGTTTGCAATTCATGCGCTGCATTTTCTATAAATTCTTTTTGGGTATTATATATATCAGCATTTCTGTTTAGCCATTTCGCTATGGTATGATTAAGCCGCGCAAACTCTTCTATGCCATTATCATTAACGTTGAGCGCATTTTGTTCATTAATATTAAACGATTCTATTTGCTCCAATGTATCATTAAATGGTTGCCACAGGTGTTTGGTTAATCGCCGATTTATAAAATACAAACCAACAATAAACGCCGCAAATAAAAACACAAACAATAAAATAACCCATACGAATAAATCCTTATTCTCTACTAAATTTTGTCTGTCCACAAACAAATAATTTTGTCCATCAATGCTTACGTTTGTTTGCAACAATCTAAAAGGCTCATCCTCATCTGCCAAGGGGTTGTAGATAATTTTTGTAAAGAAATGATTTTTTATATTCTTATCACTTTGAGTTAATTGAACATTAGGATTAAACCGATTCCAATTTGCAATATCTTCTTGTTTCAGTATTGGGGCAGTAATTTTAATGAATTCTTCTAGGTCAATTTCTAAAATTTCATCCGTCTCATGCCGATACAATTCCTGCAGGCTGAAATAAAATATAGGCGTTGCCAACAACAAAAGCAAAAAGCTAAACAGTAAAAATGGCCGAAGCGATTTGCGTAGTAATTTTTGTTTTAGTCGTGCCATTTATAACCCATTCCGTAAACGGTATTTATATATTCGCCAGCCGTCCCCAATTTCTTTTTTAGATTTTTGATATGCGCATAAATAAAATCAAAATTATCTAAACTATCGGCCATATCGCCACTTAAATGCTCGGCTATGGCGCTTTTGGATAATACTTTGTTTTTATTGGCTACTAAATATAAGAGTAACTCATATTCCTTACGCGTTACTTCGGTCGCCACTTTACTAATTGTAACGCTTTTGGCATTGATGTCAATTTCAATTTCATTGAACTGTAATTTATTATTCCCGCCAAACTGATTGCGCCGAATAACAGCTTGCACTCTTGCTAGTAATTCGGAAAGGTTAAAAGGCTTAGTCAAATAATCATCAGCACCAAGATTTAGTCCTTCAATCCTTGTTTCCACACCATCCTTCGCCGAAACTAGTATTACACCATCTTGTTTGTTTTGTCTTTTTATTTCTTGCAAAATTTCAAACCCATTACCATCAGGCAACATTATATCTAACAAAATACAATCGTACTCATACACCGCAATTTTATCCAAGGCCTCAGCCTTGTTGGCTGCATATTCACATTGCACCTCACTCGTGTGCAGGTAGTTTATTACGCTATCCGCAAGTGACTTTTCATCTTCTATCAGCAATACTTTCACGATGTAAATTTAGGGTGTCAATATTGAATTAATTCTGAATTAGTAAATTGACTGTCTTTATCTAACGTTCTGAGATGTAGATTTTTAGAATAAACAAATGGACAATTTATATTTATAGCCTTGTAGTATGATGAACTATGCTACTTCGCCAATTACTTTTTCACACTTACAAGTTTTAAATTCGTTCAAGAAATAAAATGCTATTACCATTTATTGCTTAGTTTAATACATCAAATTAACTCCAACACCAAAACCCATATCACTATCATAATGCGTGGAGAGCGCTACATTTTTTGTGACTATATATTTAAAACCCGTCATGTATTCCTTATCCGTATTGGCCATAAATGCCCAGCGTAATCTTGGCGTAATGGGAATATCCTCGCGCATTAATTGAAAACGAATGTTGCCGTCGGTAAAAATTTCGCCTTGTAAAATTACGAGCATGGGCAAGGTATAATTTGCACCCGCGCTGAGCACTGCGCGTTGGTCTTTGGTGCTTTTTTGCCCAAATAAATTGGTTTCTACTTCGCCTATTTTATGGTTGCGGTAGCGCCAATCAAACCCTACAAAGGGCATCAACCATTGGTTTTTGCCAATGTAGCGGCCCAGGTGCGTTTCGGTTTCGTAGCCATTTTTATCGTTGTAACCGAGGCGCCATTCTGTAGCCAAGCGCCAACGGGCATTTTGTAACATCAGTTCGCCATCGTTGCTATTGGTTGCAAAATCGTTCTGCGCCATAAAATATATTTTGTTGCTTTCGCTTTGTAGTTTTTTGTAGGCTTTTTCTTTGTTGGGCAAATACGGATTGGGCAATTGATAGTCGTAAGAAAAAACGCGGTTCATGCCCGCCATCATGTGGTATAAAATATGGCAGTGAAAAAACCAATCGCCCTCGGCATTGGCGTTCCACTCAATGGTGTCGGTTTCCATGGGCATAATATCCAGCACATTCATGAGCGGTGCGTAATCGCCTTGTCCGTTCAGCACCCTAAAATCGTGGCCGTGCAAGTGCATGGGGTGGCGCATCATGGAGTTGTTGTATAAAATAATTCGTACGTTTTCGCCTTTCTTAATTGGTATTTTATCTACCTCCGATAGTATTTTATTATCCATGCTCCACAGGTAGCGATTCATGTTGCCCGTTAGTTCAAAACGCAATTCTCGCACAGGCGCATCGGGTAGGGTGGTGGGCGTGGGCGATTTTAGCATGGTATAATTTAGGGTTACGAGTTTATTATTCATCTTCATATTGCCATCCATGTTGGGCATGTTCTCGTTCATGTTCATGTCGTGGTTCATGCTTTTCATGTCATCACTATCCTTCATTTTTTTCTTTTCATCCTTCATCTTTTTGTGGTTGTGTTTCATTTTGCCATGGTTCATTTTTCCATCATTCATCTTCATGTTTATGCCGCCCATCTTGCTTTCTACCTCGGGGTACATCACCGTGTTCATGTCCATCTTTTGCAAACTCATACTCATGCCCATATCATCCATGCTACCGTCTAGGTTCATCATGTTGTTCATCATTTTCATGCCTTCAAAATACTTTAGTTTGGGCATTCTGCTTTTTAATTGCACCGTTCCATCTCCCAAATAAATAGAAGCAGACTTTGTTCTGTCTTCGGGCGTAGCCAAAAATTCGTGCGCCAATCCATCCTCGGGAATTGTAACAATCACATCATAGGTTTCGGAAACGCCTATGATTAAACGGTCAACTTCTACAGGTTCTACATCATTGCCATCGTTGGCAACTACGGTCATTTTTCCACCAGCATATTGTAGCCAAAAGTAGGAGGACGCGCCGCCATTTGCAATGCGCAATCGTACTTTATCGCCCCCTTTAAACTGTGTGAGTTTACTTGCATTTTGGCCATTAATTAAAAACTTTTCGTAATACACATCGCTCACATCCATGGCCAACATTCGCTTCCATTCGTTGCCAATTTTTGTTTTAAAATGACCCGCCATTATAGCTTCGGAATAGCTCTGCACACTTCCTTTTTTTATGGCTGCATAATCATTTTCGTAGCGCAACATTCGTTGAATATTCTTAGGGTTCAGGTCTGTCCATTCGCTGAGTACAATGGGCACTTGCGGTATGTCGTCAATGCCTTTTCTAAATGTAGGGTCATTCTTTTTTTTAAGTAAAACAAGCGAACCATACATCCCGAGTTGCTCCTGAAACCCTTTGTGGCTATGGTACCAATGCGTACCGTTTTGTATAATCGGAAACCGATAGGTGAAGGTTTCATTTGGCATTATGGGCAGTTGTGTAAGGAAAGGAACGCCATCTTCTTTGTTGGGCAAATACACACCGTGCCAGTGTAATGTGGTTCCTTCGTTCAGTTTATTGTGTACCACAATTTCGGCTGTATCACCTTCGGTAAATGTGAGCGTTGGCATGGGTATTTGTCCGTTTACTGCAATGCCCCTTTTTTCTTTTCCCGAAAAATTTACGATTGTATCTGTTATGGTCAAATCGTAGCGCACTACTTTTTGCGCGTTCGCGGTGAAGGCAAAAGTTAAGCATACAAATACCGCAAGTGTTCGTTCTATTTTGTAATTCATTTGTTACTATTATTTTTCTAGTCTATTAATCATTTCTTTCATTTCCCCAATCTCTTTTCGCTGTGCTTTTATAATATCGTCTGCCAGTTTTTTCACTTCGGGGTCATTGATGTCTGCGCGCTCACTTGTCAAAATTGCGATGGAGTGATGCGGTATCATCGCCTTCAACCAAAGCAAGTCACCGATGATTGGTTTTTGCGCTCGTACCAAACCTAATGTGCCAGCAAATAATATAATGCTGCCCACAATTATTGCGATATTCTTCTTTTTGTTTTTATACATTTTTTGCATAAAAAACCACATAATAACCGCCATGGTAGAAATGCCCAAACACGTCATATAAAAACGGGTGAGGCTAAAATATACATGATCTATCGAATATGTATTTAGATACATAGTGATGTACATGGCTACAAATGAGCAGGCCAACATTAAAATGAATGTGCTGTAATTTTTGTGTTGTTTTGAATTTTCCATGGTTATTTATTTTAGGTTTTATAAAAAGTGTCCCGAAGTTATCCGTTCAGTTCTTCTTTCTATTACATAATTATATTGGTAGTTTCTGTAATTAGCAATAGCCCAACCGCTACTGACAGCACTTTTTTATAAAGAGTTTTTTGAATATCCATTTTAGTATTTTCATTTTATATTTTTATACGTTTTAATCGTAATGCATTTGCAATTACCGAAACCGAACTGAAACTCATTGCCAAGGCCGCAATCATAGGCGATAATAAAATGCCAAAAAACGGAAACAATACGCCCGCCGCAATCGGTATGCCAACGGTGTTATAGAAAAGTGCGAAAAATAAATTTTGCTTTATATTTTTCATTACGCCATCGCCC
>JBBSPP010000001.1:0-29379 GCA_038258625.1 Chitinophagales bacterium | reverse complement strand
GTGCATCATGGCCAAAAACTTTTGTTTTTTATCCATAATTTTTATCATTTTAAAGTAGGCTTTGGAGTAGGCTTTCAAATAATTTTTTGACAAAAAACCATCCTCCACTTGCGCTTCCTTATTATGTTGTAAAAAAACCATCAATATTTTGGCAAACTCTTCTTCTAGCTCTTGTAGTTTTTTGTGGTAGGTCATTATAAGGTAAAGTGAAAAAAAATTAAATATTACGGGCACAAGATAGCGCGTGAACCCGCGAACTAGAAAAGAATGTGGCTAATGACTTCATAAGATACTTTTTTTTTACACTCAGGCAACAAACTCAAAAATTCGAATTGAAAAAGGACTTCCATTCGAAAGTCCTTTTTGTTAAATTATAAAAAAAGGAATGGCTTATTCCTCTAAAAAATCTTCGTTGCTTAAATAGCTAAACACATCGCCAAGGTTTGCTTTCATATCGCTCATCCATTGCGCATCAGCGGTGCCACTATGCTTTGAGGTGCTGCCCGTATTAAAATCTATTACTGGATTGTTATACATATTATTGAGGTCAAACTTTATAAAAATTCTTTTCGTTTTACCATTTACTGAAACGCCCGTCAGCGGAATTTCAATTTCTGTAGCCATTGCTTGCTTGCCCAAATGATATTCTATATTTTTTGTAGCATTCGTTATATCTTGAAATTGTCCTTCATGTTTTGAAAAAATGTAGCCCGAGTTCCAACTCCAAAACATACCGCGGCTAGGATCCAAATCGCCCGATTGTGTGCCCGTTGTATTATTGTCAGCATCCACACCAAACAAGAATTTCATTTTTACATAATCGCCATTGGCTACAACTTTTGCATCGGTCAAGGCATCTTCAAAGTCGCCAAAAGCATCGATAAGCGTATGATTATTAAACGCCACCTCATTACCCATAGCATCTACCAGCACAATATTGCTAATATAATATTTCAGCATGCTTACATTGTAAGGGTTGCCCGCTGCATTTGTATAAGGCGTGCCCGCTGTAGTGGTTACTTTTTCATTGCCCACATAGTTTTGAAATTCAAAACTTACGTTTGCTTCACGAGCTACTTTTTTGTCTTTAGTGCAGCTGGCCAATGCAAAAATTATTAGAGCTATGATCGTTAATTTATTTAATTGTTTCATGATTTTATATTTTCTACTATAAAAGACGCAATAGGAGTAACAAACGTTGGTAAAACTACATACAAATGTTGCCGTGAAAGATTGCATTATCAAAAAATTACATTGCTGTGAACTAATGTCATTTTTAATTGCACTGCAACTTTTTTTGAAAAAAAATAAACCATTGCCCGTGGTGCAAGCACAAAATCACGAACTTTGCCCGCATGATTTTACCAATAGTAGCGTACGGCCACCCCGTACTGCGCAAAGAGTGTGACGATATTGACGAAAACTATCCGAACCTCACCAAGCTAATTGACGATATGTGGGAGACGCTATATTATAGCAATGGCGTAGGTTTGGCAGCACCGCAGGTGAATGTTCCTATCCGTTTGTTTTTGGTAGAAAGCCAACAGTTGGCTGATGCCGCCACCGAAGACCCCGACCACAACGATCCGTTTGAGGGCGAGGCAATAAAGCAAGTTTTTATAAATGCCGATATTGTAGAAACTAGCGGCACACCGTGGAAATTTAACGAAGGCTGCCTCAGCATTCCTAAAATACGCGAAGACATAAGCCGCAACGAAACTGTGACGATAAACTACCTCGACGAAAATTTCGTAGAGCACGAAAAAACCTTTGGCGGTATGACAGCGCGCATAATATTACACGAGTACGACCATATTGAAGGCGTACTTTTTATTGATTACCTCAGCCCGCTAAAGCGAAAAATTATCAAAGGAAAACTGAACGACATCAGCAAAGGAAAAACCAAGGTGGATTACAGAATGTTGCTGCCGTAGTATAAGAACCTGTAAAGAGTTAAGATCCTTATAGGTTTGCCTGCTTTATTACTTTTTGCCGCGCCGCAAATATTTCTTATTTTTAGCCATCAATATTTTTTAGTCACAAACAAACCTTTTTTATCATGAAAAAAATTAGCACACTCCTACTCAGTATTCTTTTTTCGGTAGCATCTTTTGCCCAAATAGCGGGCGATACTATACGTGTAAAGGCGTGGGATTATACCTCGGCCAACCGAGATACGGTGGTGGGTTTCCTCAACCTGCCGGGCGTTACCTACGAAAAAATATTGATGCGCTACAATATGCGTTGTAAAGGCGCCCAAGTATCTACGGGCAATGATCGGAACAAGGGTTGCGGCGAATGGGATTATAGCTGCAATACTTTTGTGATAGATTCTACAAAGGCAGATTCACTTTCAGCAAATGTAAAAAGTCATCGCATTTCAGGTTTTTCAGGTTCAACTTTTCCATGGAGTCCATTCCCCAACTTATATCGATACCGTCAACTGCAGCCTAGCCCATTGGCAACCGTAATTTCCGAAACTGGTTATACTGTAGGCAATGGTGCCACAAATGTACATCACCCCATACCCACGCATTACTATAATGGGCGCAGCCAGTACTTATATACTGCAGCCGAACTCACAACTGCTGGTCTTACGGCGGGTAATATCGATGCGTTTTTTTTATACGGCAATCTTACAATTTCTACCCGGCTTATGCGTGTAAAACTAAAACACACTACACTTACCCAACTCAATTCTTCAACGCCTGTAGATACCGGTTTTACCGAAGTATTTAATCACAACCATTCTATCTACGCTTTTACTGCTGGCGACCGCGTACAATTTCACACGCCTTTTGTATGGGATGGCGTATCAAATATTATGGTGGAGTTTAGTTTTAATTGGCCCAATGGGTTAAGTAGTTTCCCAACCTTAAAAGGGCATACTACTACTTTGCCAATGGGAATTTCTACTTGGGCAGATAAACATTTATCGTTTGATGGTACTAATTATGTAACAACACCAACATACAATGGCATTGGCGGCGCGGCTGATCGTACCGTGGAGGCTTGGATAAACACCAAAACTGCAAACAAAGAAATCATAAATTGGGGCAGCAATACAACCTCAGGAAAATGGACGGTGCGCATAAACGGTGGCGGTCAACTGCGCTTAGAGGTAAATGGAGGTTACATAATTGGTACCAAAATTATTACCGACAGTATGTGGCATCATATAGCAGTTTCGTTTTCGGGCACAAATGTGAACCAAGCAATATTGTATGTAGATGGCGCAATAGATACCATTAGTAGTCAGCAAGCGGCGGTCGTCAATACCAACGTGAATACTGCGCCTGTGCGTATTGGCAATGGGTTCAACAATACTTTTTTTGATGGCAAAATTGATAACCCTCGTATTTGGTCTGCGGCACTTTCGCAAACGAACATTCAAAATTGGATGCGTAAAAAATTGGATAATACACACCCCAATTATAGCAATTTAGAATTAGACCTTAGCGCTGATCAATCCACAGCCAATGTGATTACCGACCAAAGCCCGAATAACCGTGATGGCAATATTTCGGCTCATACTTTTTGGGCGGAGATTGAAGGCAAAAATTTGTTTAAAGATTTTACCGCTTTTAACGAACGACCCGACATTAAATTTATGCGTGGCACATACACCCTTTCTGGTGTAGTAGATACTTTTTATCATTCAGTGGAGCAGCCGCCTAACTATATGGATAGCGCAATTATTACCAGCAATGCAGGTACCATTTTAAACGATGTCATTAGCTACTCTGCACAAACTCCACTATGGAATGCCAACAATTATATTACTAATTTTAATGAAAACGGAAACTACCTAAGTACACAAGTTGCATTACCTTTTGGCACAATTAATATTGTGGATTTGCCCTATTTACAACGTAGCCCAATGTCATTCCAAATTATGTCGTTCGTTACTCCCTACGGAATCAACTTAGATCTGGGTCCTACAGGAAAAACATGGACGTTTGACATGACTGATTTTACGCCTGTACTAAAAGGAAATAAAAGAATGCTCATGACTTTTGGCGGCGAATGGCAAGAAGAAATGGATGTAGAATTTTTGTACATCGTAGGTACGCCACCGCGCAATGTGATGGATATAAATAATATTTGGAGAACACAGCGCAGTAGCAATTATCAAAGTATAAATGCTAATTCAGTTTTTCCGCCGCGCAATATTACCTTGCCCAGTACGGCGGCTTCATTTAAAATACGTAGCGAAATTACTGGCCATGGTCAGGAGGGCGAATTTATACCGCGCAATCATCACCTGAGCATTGATGGTGGTGCTCCAAAATATAGTTGGCAAGCATGGAAAGAGTGCGCGGCCAATCCTGTTTATCCGCAAGGCGGCACGTGGGTGTATGACCGTGCAGGATGGTGCCCTGGCATGGCTACAGATTTGCAAGAATTTAATATTGACCAACATGTAACCCCTGGTAGCACCCATAGTTTTGATTATAATGTAGATGTAGCTAGCGGCGATTCGCGCTATATTGTCAATCATGAATTGGTGAGCTATGGCACACCCAATCACGTGCTCGATGCGCGCATTACCGATATTATGAACCCAAGTACGCGGGTAGAATTTGAGCGCGAAAATCCTATTTGTCGTAGTCCAAAAGTGCGCATTCAAAATACGGGTAGCACTACGCTTACTAGCTTGGATATTAAATATGGCCTGAATGGAAAAGCAAAATGGACACACAATTGGACAGGCAATTTGGCATTTATGGAAACGGCAGATGTGGAATTAAATGCACCTGTTTGGTTTTGGGATAATTTGAATGGCCCTACAGGAAATGTATTTGAAGTAGAAATAGAAAAACCAAATGGTGGTACTGACGAATATGTGCTTAACAATAAAATGAACAGCGATGTAGTAATACCAAATGTGCTGCCGGCTGATTTTGTAATTCGGTATCAGGCTAATAATGCATTTACCGAAACTAAAATTGAAATCATAGACGATCAAAATAATGTAGTGTTTTCCAAAGTGGCCGCGAATACGGCTCTTACACAAGACACTATCAATTTGCCCAATGGTTGTTTCTCGCTACTAATTAGTGATAATGATGATGACGGATTTTCGTGGTGGGCAAATAATGATGGCTCGGGTTCGTTGCGTCTAAATTCAACAAGTGGTTTATTTCTAAAAAACTTTAATGGTGATTTTGGAAAATACATTCGGTACAACTTTACAGTTAATTTTCCATTGTCTTACGAAACCATCAATGGAATATTTGATGTAAAAATTTACCCCAACCCAACCGATAATGAGCTGCTTGTAGAAGCCACAGACATTGACAAAGCACAAGTAGAAATTTATAATATTATGGGTAAAAAAGTAAATGCTCCTAGCATTAAAAATGCGGACAAACTAAGCATAAATACGTCCACCTTGGCAGATGGAATGTACTTTATGAAAATACAAAAAGCGGAGCACCGAGCTACAAAAAAATTCATCATAAAACATTAGCAATTACTCTCATGGTTCGTGCCTTCAAGAACCATGAGAGTAATTTTTTTACATTCTTGTAAAACGTTTTCTACCGAACCAAGAGAATTATTTTTTTTAATATAAAACATGAGCAAAGTAAAATTTGGAATAGTAGGCTACGGCAATATTGGCCAGCGCCACGCCCATCATATTTTACAAAATGACCAAGCCGAATTAGTAGCTGTAGCATCATTACAATCAAAACCCGACGAGCTGAATTGTAATTATTACACCTCACTCAACCAACTTTTGACCAATGAAAAAATTGATGTACTCAATGTATGCACGCCCAATTATTTGCACAGCGAGCATACAATTTTGGGTTTAGAAAAAGGCATAAATGTGGTATGTGAAAAACCAATGGCCATGAGAGTGGCGGAGTGTAACAACATGATAGCCGCTGCTGAAAAAAATAATAAAAAATTATTCGTAGTAAAACAAAACCGCCACAACCCACCCGTGGCGGAAGTAAAAAAACTGTTGGAACAAAACATACTGGGGCAAGTTTTTGTGGTAAACATAAATTGCTTTTGGAACCGCAACGAAAACTACTACGCCCAAAGCGATTGGCGCGGCACAAAAGACAACGACGGCGGATGTTTGTTTACACAGTTTTCGCACTTCATAGATATTTTGTATTATTTGTTTGGCACCGTAAAAGTGATTTCCGGCATCATCAGCAATTTTAATCACCCCTATATCCAAACCGAGGATAGCGGTGTTTTTTTATTACAAACAAATGATGGCGCACTGGTAAATTTTAATTATTCTACATCTAGCTACGAGCGCAATATGGAAGGTGCAATATCTATCCTTGCCGAAAATGGAACAGTGAAAATTGGCGGGCAATATTTAAATACTATAGAATATCAAAAGATAAAAAATCACACCATACCCCAAATAAATATTACGGCAAAAGCAAACGACTACGGCCTATACCAAGGTAGCATGAGCAACCACGACCTTATGATACAAAATGTAATAGACCACCTGCGCGGCAAAGCTGAAATGATGACCAACGCCCAGGAGGGAAAAGAAGTGGTGAGTATTATTGAACGGATGTATGAATGTGCAAACGGATAAGATTTATAATAATTAAGTCTCAACGTAATACCTGTACTGCACAGAATGTTTAATCATATTTCTGGGAAAAACGTCTTTTTTACCCTAAAATACTAATGCTTAAAATGCCGCATCCCCGTCATCACCATCACCATATTATTGGCCTTGGCAAAATCAACCGAATCTCCATCCCGCATTGAACCGCCCGGTTGAATGCAAGCCGAAACGCCAACTTCATGAGCAATTTTTATACAATCATCAAACGGAAAAAAAGCATCGCTCGCCAGCACAGCATCGTTCAAATCAAAATCAAATTGTTGTGCCTTGGCTATGGCATGGCGCAGCGCATCAATGCGCGAAGTTTGCCCGCAGCCCTTACCAATTAGTTGCTTATTTTTTACCAGTACAATGGCGTTTGATTTTAAATGTTTGCACAAAATATTAGCGAAAGACAAATTAGATTTTTCAGTTTCGTTACTTTCCCGAGCGCCAACTTCGTCCCATTTTTCGTAATTGCCTTCATCGGATTCCTGAAGAAGTCTTCCACCCAAAATAGTTTTTGACATTTGACATTTGTCCCGATAGCTATCGGGATTGACATTTCTGCGTAGGAGTATTCTATTTTTCTTTTTGCTCAAAAGTTCTAAGGCTTCGGCATTAAAAGAGGGCGCGATTAAAACTTC
Organism: Chitinophagales bacterium; assembly: GCA_038258625.1. GTDB lineage: Bacteria > Bacteroidota > Bacteroidia > Chitinophagales > Chitinophagaceae > JAGNRR01. The sequence goes on along the minus strand of JBBSPP010000001.1, from coordinate 22,140 downwards.
AAAAAATATACCGCTGAGATCTTGCGCAACTTCCATAGAAATTTCTTGATTAGTAATTATTACTCCACCAAATGCGCTTTCGGGGTCGCCAGCTAGGGCGGCTTTCCAAGCTTCAAAACCGTTTCCTCTGATAGCCGCGCCGCATACATTGGTATGTTTGAACACCGCGAAAAAACTATTTTTTTCATCACCAAATTCATTCAATAAACCTACAGCGGCATCCACGTCCACCAAATTATTGTACGAAAGTTCTTTACCATTTAGCTGTTCAAACAGCTCGGATAAATTGCCAATAAATGTAGCGGCTTGATGCGGATTTTCGCCATAGCGCAGCGTTCGCGTTTCTGCCCTCCCTTCTGGGTTGAAATAATTGGAAATGGCAATATCATAATCCATCACAATTTTAAATGTCTTTGCCGCAAAATTTTTGCGCTGTTCCAAGGTGGTTTCTCCGTTTTGATTTTTGAGTATTTCGCCCAAGTTTTCATAATCATCTTTTGAACCTACAACACAAACATCCTGAAAATTTTTGGCAGCAGCGCGCAACATGCTTGGTCCGCCAATATCAATTTTTTCTATAATTTTTGCTTCTTCATTTGTACTCGCTAACGTTTCTTCAAAGGGATATAAATCCACAATCACCAAATCCAATTCGGGAATTTCGTGCTCCTTCATTTCTGATAAATGCGTTTGGTCAGAACGTTTTCCGAGTATCCCACCAAATACTTTTGGGTGTAGTGTTTTTACTCGTCCGCCTAAAATAGAGGGATAGCTTGTAACGGTTTCTACGGCTATGCAACTGATGCCAGCATCTTCTAAAAATGTTTGCGTACCGCCCGTGGAGTAAATTTTTACACCAAAATCTTGGAGCGTTTTAGCCAGCGTATCGATGCCATCTTTATAAAAAACGGAGAGTAATGCTGATTGTATTTTTTTGTTCATAAGGAGATAATTTTTGCACCATTGGTGCTAATATAATGAATCGGCAAATTTACTTCGCGCAGTTGGCTTTTGATGTCTTCGATTTTCCACAACGGAATATTGCCGTCAATAATTAATTCGCGCGGTGTGATATAGGTCAAAAGCTCAGCAATATTTTTTACCCACTTGTCGGAAATAATTAGATAATCAATTACGATTGGTTTGGTTGATTTCAATTTGTAGGCTTTTCGTACTCGCAACAGGCTTGTGCCATGGGCATGAATAAAATCGTAGTGCGAATTGGATTGCCAAGTGTAGTTTTCATCTGCACTATTTTTTATACCAAAATATAAATGACTAGGGCCGACGGTGTATTGCACAAAATTTTCTGAATCTTTTTCAGTGGAAGAATCTTTTGTATAAAAATTGCTGCCCGATAAAATTTCCAAATAAGGAGTGTTGGAATTGTAAACCATAATTTTGTGTTGTTGAAGTTGCTGCATTTTTTCAAAAACAGCAATAAACATGAAGCCCAAGAATAAAATAAGTGCCAATGGCGCAACTAGTTTTTGCTTCGCCAAAAACCAAGCCGCCATGCACAACATGATGGCAAGCAGCAAAAAACATTGCAACAAACTTATTTGAATATTGGTGATACTGACAAACGATATGGATGAAGTAGCGTCAATAAACCAATTGAGAAAGCGAATGAGTGCGTCAACAATTATTCCGAAAAACTTTGATCCACCCGGAATAAATGAAAGAATGATTAAAAAGACCTCGCCATATATTATAACCGTTACCAACGGAATGGCCACCATATTGGTGAGCAAAAAAATCAACGGAAACTGATGAAAATAATAAATGGCTATGGGGAACGTAAGCAGTTGCGCACTAAACGAGAGGCACATAATTTCCCATAAGAATTTGCTGACTTTATTTTTAGGAAAATACCCATTGCGCAATGGAATAAAGAAAAGTAAAATGCCCAGCACGGCCGTGTATGAAAGCTGAAAACCAACTTCGAATAATAAATGCGGCTGTAATAAAAGTAGAAAAAAAGCTGACGCAAACAGAAAATTGACACTCGGTATTTTTCTATTTATGAGTTGCCCGATGCCTAGAAAAGTAAACATGACACTAGCACGCTGCACCGAAGGCGGAAACGTGGTGACCATAGCAAACAGCCACATTATAATCAGCGAAAGCACAATCAACGATTTTTTTCTTTTCTTGAAAAACGGAATAAAACCCAACACCCAAATAGTGCCATAATAAAAAACGCCCATGTGTAAGCCCGAAATGGCGAGCAAATGCACCAATCCCGTTTTGGTATATTGGTTATAAATTTCTTTGTCAATGTCATTTCGGTAGCCGGTAATTAGCGCGAGCGCGATGCCTTTTGATTCTGCGTGAGGAATATTTTCAGAAATAATTTCTTTTATTTTTTCATGCAAAACGGGGAATGGGTTTTGAAAATAAGTTGGTTCACTAGTTACCTTTTGCCACTCATTTTTACTTAAAAATGCTTGGTCATAAACATCTCGATTTTGACTGAATGCTGCGTAATTAAATTCGCCCGGATTGCCTTTCGGGATAATTGCATTGAGCTTATTTACAAAAACAATTTCGTCATTGATATTTAACTGAGGAAGAGCATCACCTTGTTGAAAATACAATATTGCCTCACCGTGAGTTTTTGTAAACTTATTTTTTTCATACACGCCCGTTATTTCAACATTCGCTTTGTAGGTACGCTCCGTTATTTTTATTGGGCTAATAATTTTGGCTCTTAATTTGGCGGTGGGCGTTGCCATTTTTTGATACCAACCTGCCTGATGTTCTATAAAATGAAAATGATAAATTAAGAATCCGAGCGCAATTAAAAGACCATTCATGGCCAAGCCATTTATCCAGTTTAGTTTGATTTTTTGCAGAACTGATAAAAACTGAAAACCTATTACTGCGAATATTGCCAATAAAAAAACTGCCACAAAAGCGACAGTAAAAAGCTGAGGGAGTAATTTGAAGAAAATAATCCCAACTATGAAGGGAAACACTATGCGCAAAAAAGGCGTGCTGTGAATATTGCGCATTTTTTAAGAATCTACCGTATGGTACAAATGCCCCAAAATTTGCCGTACTCAATGCACTTGCTATTAGCATCATTTTTGCGTAGCTCTTTCAATTCGTAGCTCACACTATCCGATCCATTGGGTGTGGTACACTCGCAGGTGTAATTTTTTTTGCAAGATGTAGCACTAATTCCTACCAATAAAAAACAAGCTAATAGTAACAGAAGATTTTTCATAACTGATTCCAAAAATACTGTTTTCTGCGAAAGGGGCAACTATTTTTCGTTGCTTTTCGTAATGTATTGCATTTTTACTAGTTTGCTGTAAAGGCCGTTTTGGGCAAGCAGCTCGTCATGCTTTCCGCGCTCCTGAATTTCGCCTTTTTCAAGCACGATGATTTCATCTGCATTTTGAATGGTGCTGAGGCGGTGGGCTATTACAATGGAAGTACGGTTTTGCATTAAATTTTGAATGGCATCTTGCACTATTTTTTCGCTCACGGTGTCCAGCGAAGAAGTTGCTTCGTCCAAAATTAGTATCGGAGGATTTTTATAAATGGCGCGCGCAATGGTGAGTCGCTGTTTTTCGCCGCCGCTTAGTTTATTTCCACGGTCGCCTATGTTGGTTTGCACGCCGTCTTCTTTTTCAAATACAAATGTGGCGTTGGCTACTTGGCAACTTTCCGTAATTTTTTGCGCATCAATATTCTCTTGCCCAAGGGCTATATTATTTTCTATGGTATCATTAAAAAGAATTGGCTCCTGGGAAACAATGCCCATCAGTTGGCGCAAATCACTTATTTTGTAATGCGCAATGTTGACACCGTCTATCAAAATTTCACCACTACTCACCTCATGAAAACGGGGAATTAAATCCGCCAAAGTACTTTTACCCGCACCCGAAGCACCAACCAAAGCAAGGCTCTGCCCTTTTTTTATTTTAAGATTAATACCTTTTAGAATGGTAGCATCAGGGTATGCAAAAACCACATTTCTGAATTCGATTTCATTTTTAAATTCTGTAATGGATTGCGCATTTGGTGCATCCACAATTGGATTGTGCGCCGTACGAATTTTATTTATCCGCTCGATGCTCGCCTTTCCTCTTGCCACGTTGTAGAAGTACATCGAAAGTTTTTTGAGCGGATCGAGAAGTTGGGTAAAAATTAGTATAAAAAGAATGAACGTGTCCGAGGTGATTTCATTTTGAAAAACCATGCGCCCACCAAACCAGAGTATGACACACAACACCATAATGCCCAGCGTCTCGGATGTTGGTGACGCCGCTTCACGGCGTAGGGCTACACTGTTCTGAGTTTGTACCAGTTCATCATTCTGATGGGCAAAATGAGCTGTTCTATTTCGCTCCGCACCAAAAGCTTTTATAATGCGCAGCCCGCCCAGGCTCTCGTCCAACATCGAAATAAGATTGCCTATATAACTCTGACTTTCGTGGCTTTGTTTTTTTAATTCCTTACTAATTCGGCCAATAATTAATCCTGCAATTGGCAGAAGGACGGCGAGGAATAAAAATAATTTCCAACTCATAGTAAGCATAATGCCAAGGTAAAATAGGACCAAAATTGGGATGCCAAATAATAATTCCATCACGGCTATGATGGACGCCTCTACCTCCAGTACATCATTACTCATGCGTGATATAATATCACCTTTGCGCTCTTCGCTAAAAAAACCAATAGGTAACGCCAAAGATTTTTTGTACAAATCTTCACGTATATCTTGAGTAATTCGGTTGCGCAGTGGAGCTAGCACGTATCGTGAAATATATAAAAAGAAATTTTTGAGAATAATGGCGGCTAACAAAACACCAATAATAAAGAGAATGGCGTACTCTTTTTGATTGTCATTTTCTATAATTATTTGGCTCAGTTCGTAATTAAAAGAGTTTTGTAACCCACTCGTGCTCCAACTAAATTCGGGTTTTTGTAAAATTAAATTTTCTTTTTCGCCAAAAAGTAATTTTAAAAACGGCACCAACAAAGCCAACGATACCAACGAAAAAACGGCTTGCAACAAATTGGTAATCGCAAACGTAAAAACGTACGACCATTTACCTTTTATAAAGCTTTTGAATATGAGGAAGATGTCTCTCATTATAAGGGTGTAAATTTACGTTTTAAAATTTGGGGAATGGAAGAAACTAAAAGACAAAAACAAGTAGGGCGAATGCTCGAGGAAGAACTGACCGAAATTTTCAGAAAAAAAGGTTGGAATATTATGGGCAATGGCATGATTTCGATCATGCGCGTGCGGGTGACTCCCGACCTTGCCGAGGCAAAAATTTACATCAGTATGTTTCAGATTGATGATAAAGAAACCATGCTAGCCAAGATTGAAAAAGACAATTGGGAAGTGCGCCGAGAATTGGGCACACGGATAAAAAATAATGTACGTAAAATTCCGACCCTCGCTTTTTTTGATGATGACACGCTTGATTATGTAGCCAAAATAGATGCTGTATTAGAGCGTATAAAAAAGAGCGACGAGGAAAAATAAAAAAAGCCGCCCAGAAAAATCTGAGCAGCCACTTGGAGTAGAAAACAAGAAATTGTTGAAAGTTAATTTTTTATCTGTATTCTTTTACGTACATATTATTTGCATTAATTGAGTTCCAGCACCCGGTGTCATAGCCTGCAGATACTGCAGTTCCGTTCGCACTTCGTACCCAAATGCTAATCGTGTGCGCACCTGCACTAACACCCGGAAAAATTCCAGTAATACTACCCGGAAATTGAGTAGATACCTCACTAAGACGTAAAGTGGCGCGGCCCAAAGTAGTAGCCGCATTATCAATTCGAAGCTCGTAAACAACACCGGTTCCTGTTCCCAACCCTTGAATAGCAAAATTAGATTGAAAATTAAGTTCAATCCAGGTGGCAGCTATTGACTTTGTAAACGTGCCAATATCAGCAATTTTAGTAAAAGTAGTCGTTACGGCTGCAAGTGATTGACAGCCTAGTGGTTGAAAGGCCGTAATACTCGTAGTGGCTTGTGGGCCAACAGGGCCGGTTGCTCCTGTAGCGCCTGCCGGGCCAGTTGCGCCCGTAGCTCCAGTAGCACCTGCTGGGCCTGCGGGTCCCGATGCTCCAGTTGGTCCGGTTGGTCCTGCAGGACCAACCGGTCCTGGTGTTCCATTAGCCGAAAAAAGTGCGTAAGGGACACTCATTAATTGAGACGTTCCTGTAATGCTATAGGCTGTTCCGCCAGTTGGATCGATTTCGGTTTTTACAAAATATGGCCCTGCCCCCCAATTGATTCCTGAAAATGTGCCGGATACCGCTGTTCCTGCGCCAATTTCTATAGTCGCCAAGCCATTGGAGTTGGTGGTTACATTCTGGGTTTCGGTGTAAACACTGGTACCTGTGGCAGACGTTTGTAAAATGCTGATTTGCATCCCCAAATTAGTGTTAGGTAATAATGCCCCCGCTGCATTTCGTACTACAGATTGGTAGCTCATTTTTTGTGGAGCTTGAGCAAATAAATTGGTTGAAAGTGCAACCACAAAGATTAGAATTATTATTTTTTTCATGATGTTTAATTTTTTAAAAGATGATTTTTTTTGTCCTCGTAAATTGTTTGAAGGATTAATTTTTAATGATTTTGAAAGATTTTATGAGTTGATTATTTTTTGATACTGATAGAAAATAGGTAGCCGTGGCATAAGTTGATAAAGACAATTGTGTACGCTCATCACTAACTTTACTGCTCTGTAATACCTTGCCATTCATATCAGTAAGTTGATAGGTCAGGTCTTTGGTTGAATATTTTTCAATTTTCAAATTCAATTCATTAGATGTAGGATTGGGATAAGCCGAGAAAAAAAGGCTGATTCCTTCCAAGTCGTTCAGCGCAGTTACAACGGATATTTCGTAGGGTTGCTGTACGCCCTGTGTTTCTACGAAGCCTGTGCCGCTCTGGGTTTGGTACATGGGTTGGCCTATGGAGTACGTGGCCGTCCCGCCGCTGCCACTGCCCGTACCGCCAGTGGCAAGGCTTGCATCTTGCGCCTGTAGCCAAGGTATGGCCGCGCACAACAGCAGTGTGGTTAAAAATGTTTTTTTGTGTCTCATAATTTAAATGTTTTTTTGTTTTCTATTTTGGTGATGAAAAAAAAAGGTTGGTTTGGCTAGGTATAACAGTTCGTTTTATTGGTTAGGCATAGTACAATTAGTAGGTTGTTTATGCATAAAACTTCAATACGTTCAATAATTTATTTTTTGTTTTCTATTTGCACACAAATATATAATGGGGGAGGCTGTATAATTTTTAAAAGGTAAAACCATAATTTGATTTATAAATGGTACAATTTGGTAGCGCCTTAGCTAAATTCTCTATATTTAATGCGATAAATCAATTATTATTGTCATTAATAATTACGTTTATAATTAAGAATTGTACCATAAAATAATGGAGCATTTATTTGAAACTATACAGAATATGAGCACAGGCGAGCGCTTGTTTTTTAGACGAAACATACCGGATAAAAAACAACCGCTCTACATACTAGTTTATGATGCCATCATAAAAAGTACTACCAATAACCCAACCTTGCTAAACCAGACGATTAGCAAAATATGCCAAGGCAAAGAAAATTATACCAAACATCAACTGCACGAAAAACTGTTATTATCCAATGCTTTTTTTGATGCCAGTGCCAACCAGCAAATTTCGATATTGCACGAAATTGCTATTATAAAATCGCTCAGATTTAAACATCAAATACAGCTGGCCAATAAAAAATGGCAGAAACTTTTTGATAAATGCCTGCAAATGGAGCAGCCCGCTTACATAGAAATTTTGTTGCAAGAAAAATTTAGAATTGAGCTGTTTGACAATCACCAATTAAAAATAAAAGACCACCAAACATTGTTGGGGTATGCTTCGGCACATGCCCTTGATTTTTCTAAATTATTGGAGCTGCGCGTGATATACAATGAGCTTATGTTTATTCGCAAGCGTTCATTTATTTTGTTTGACGAAAATCACCATCGCTTCAATGAAGTAAAAAAAAACCTAACACAAATTACACCCCCAATCAAAATACAGCAACACGAATACTTCTTTTTATACAAAACGGCGTGGGCCATCGTATATTTTTTAGAAGGTGCATTCCAAAAAACATTTGACGAATTGCAGCCCATTTATAAAAAAATAAAGGAGCCTATTTCTTTTTTACAAAACAATAATGAGTTCCTGTTAGATTTTATAAAGTTTTATTCTGACACTGCTTTTTTTATTAAAGACTACAAAGCTGTAGAAGCCATTTTGAAAAGCAGCCATCAAATATTCATGGCTAATGCAATGTATTTGCGGCATCGAGATATTTTACATTTTTTAATCAAAAACCGCTTGTATAGCACCACCACACAGTACGCCAAGGTGGATAATCTATTAAAAATAAATGAGGGCGAAGTGCCAGGCTGGTTGCAAAAATCAACCGAAGAAACTAGAACTATTTTGAACGCTAGCCTTGCCATAAGCTATTTTATTGCCAACAATTTTAATGAGGCATTATACTTTGCTAGCAATTTAATTAAAACTTTTACCAAAAGCACGCGGCAAGAAGTAATGCCATTTGCCTATATTTTTGAAGCCGTTATAGCTTTTGAAATAAATCATTTCATAACATTTGAGAGCAAGGTAAAAAATGCCGTAGCCTTTTTTTATCGCTACCCCGAGCACAAAGAAATTGGGCTAGAAATTTTGAGTGCACTACAAGCCGCTTTTAGCAAACCTGATTTTGTGACGCGCAAAAAAATTTTTCAGAATACTTTAAAATCATTACGCATTAGCGAGCACAACATTAGTAAGCGAGTTATTTATAATTACTTTGATTTCCCCGCTTGGTTTGAATCTAAGGTCCACCGCATGAATTATCAAGATTACAGAAAAAAATTAATGACATCAGCGGCAGAATAAATAATTTTTATTGGTCTTGGATGATTTGTCAATATCAGCCATTTGCATCAATAAACGGCTTTCTAGGTTCGTAAATCATATCATTTGCCAATTATCCCAAACCAATTTTACATCAGTCCAAGGCGAATAATTTTTGGCGTATAAATAATTAAGGTGCTCCACATTTTCGGCAGGAACTTCAAAATTTTCGGGCGCAGAAAACACGGGTAGCAAATGATTTTTTAGATTTGGAAACTGCTTATCGTTGTACCCTATAAATGTTTTGGCTCCGAAAAGTACCGAAAGAAAATTAGCGAAATACGCGTCTTTATTTTTTACCAACCAAATAAATATTGGGCTACCCAAAATAAATAGAAGCGCAAAAACAATATCTACCACGCGCTTATTTCGGCGCGAGGCGGGTAGTGCAATTGTATAAATTTGCTCGGTGGTGTATAAATCACCGGCGGTATTTTTAGAGTTACTGCCAATAATACTATCCGTGCCGTGGCTATGAATCTTGTAATCATAGCCGCTGCCCATGTTTGTAATACTATCAATTATTTGCTTAAAACTAAGTTCCTCCTGTGCAAAAATTAGTTCGCCAGCATTATATAATTCGCTAATTGGTTTTAGCTGTGAAAAGCTGCCAAGTTGTTTTTCACTTTTAACTGATGCAGAATTTACAGTGCCAATAATATTTTTTTTCAGCCCTGCTTTTGCGAGTAGAAAATTGATTTCTTTTTCTTCTTCGGCATTGCCCACGATGATTACTCTTTTATTTTGTTGGTCTTCGCTTTCTACACTTTTTACACCAATTAGTTGCAGTATAAATCGCACCGCCAATATTGCCAACGTGCCAAACAATGCGCCCAGCACGGTGATGCCGCGCGAAAAACGATAGCTCTCAGGGAGTAACGCATAAATACTCAGAATAATAAAACTACCAATGAGCATACCGCGCAGCACGCGCAATGGTTTGTAGGGCCGGTCATAACCGCCGCTCGAAAAAATTGCGCCTAGCCATATTAATAAGTATGATGAAAAGAAAAAAATGAGCAAATTGAGCGAATACTCCGTATCGGGTTTTACATATTTTTTCCAAACAGCGAGCATCGCAATTTGCGCACTTAATAGAATGATGGCATCAAGAATTGGTAACGAAAGCACCGTAAAAATGCCACGCAAAAAAGCCACAAATGCACGGAAATAAATAGCCGCAGTGATTAAGAAAACGTAAAGACCTTTTTGCCCGTCAGTAAAATTCTTTTTGGCAAAAATGATCATGGCTTTATAAAACATGCGCACATAATTCAAGCTTCCTTTTTTTGTACTTTCTCCTTTGTAGTGAATGACGGTGGTTTCGGGGAAGTATATATTTTTATAGCCCCCTTGGTTTATTTGATAGCTGAGGTCAATATCCTCGCCGTACATAAAATAGGTTTCATCAAAACTACCCACTTTGTCTATCACAGATTTTCGGCAAAACATAAAACAACCTACCAACACTTCAACTTCATTTGTTTCATTTTCGGGCAAAAAACCTTGGTGATATTGGTTGAATTTTTTTGAATTTTTAAATAAAGAGCTCAGCCCCGATATTTTGCAAAAAGCCACCCAAGCTGATGGAAATCCACGCTTCGATTCGGGCAGAAAAATTCCTTTGCCGTCGATCAATTTCGGACCAAGTGCACCCACATTTGAATTTGCATTCATGTAAGCAATGCATTTTTGAAAACAATCCTCCGCAACAATTGTATCCGGATTTAGGTATAAAATATACTCCGCATTTGACAGCGCCACTGCCTGATTATTTGCCTTAGCAAACCCTACATTTTCTTGATTAGCAATAAGCTTGGCAGCGGGAAATTTGTCGCGCACCATTTCTACACTGCCATCTGTGCTTTGATTATCAACCACAAAAACTTCGGCATCAATATTTGGGAGCGCACGAAAAACCGAGAGCAAACAATGCTCTAAAAAATGCTTTACGTTGTAGTTTACAATAATGATGCTTATCTGTTTCACAGACGGAAAATGGATTAACTTTGAACGCCGTAAAAGTAATGGAAACTTCCTTGAATAATGAACAATTGAAAAACACTTTGCTGCGTGCAATACACGCCGGAGCAGATCAATTAAAAAAATATTTTGACGGCACATTTGAAATTCAGAGTAAAAGTTCGCTCAATGATTTGGTAACCGAGGTTGACAAAAAAAGTGAAACTGCAATAATTGATGTGATACAAGATGAGTATCCCAATCATTTTATTTTGAGCGAAGAGGTGGGCGAAATAAGCACAGATTCAAATTTTAAATGGATTATTGATCCGATTGATGGCACGGTAAATTTTGCCAACGGCATACCAATTTGTTGCGTAAGTATTGGTGTAGAAATGGATGGTAAAATGTTGATGGGTGCGGTGTTTAATCCGCTTATGAATGAATTATTTTTTGCCGAGAAAGGAAAAGGCGCTTTTTTGAATAATAAAAAACTGAAAGTTTCTGAAAATAAAAACGTGCATAAATCTTGTTTGGTTACGGGCTTTCCGTATCGTTGGGTAGAAGTTGCTAAAGACCCGATTGCGGTGTTTGAGCGGTTTATACGAATGGGCTTGCCCGTGCGCCGGTTGGGTAGCGCCGCCATAGATTTGTGCTGGGTAGCAGCGGGCAGGTTTGATGGTTTTTGGGAGTATAACCTCAACCCGTGGGATATTGCCGCGGGTTATTTAATAATTGAGGAAGCGGGCGGATTGGTAACCAATTTTAGCGGCGACCCATACTCAGTTTATGACAAGGAAACGCTAGCGACAAACGGTAAAATTCATGCTGAAATGTTGAAGGTGATTAATGAGTAGGTTTTTAATATTTAATTAGTGGAAAAAATAGATTTCGTAGATAAATGGAAAGTGTTAGAAAATAAACTAACCGAGCGGTTTGGTAAAAAGCCAGATTTGCAGGCTATGCTGTTTTTAATTGGCATGAATGAAGTCGGTTTTTCAACCGAAAAACGATTTACGAAAGAGCAAAAGCAAGACTTAATGCACGTTGCAACTTGCGTATTATTATCAAAAGAGGATTATTATATTTTTGAAAAAAATGACGACGACGGTTGGCCGCATTATGTGCTCGCTAAAGAATTGCCTGATTATGATTTGTTACAACAAGAGCTTTGGTTGAAAAAGTTAGTCGTGGAGTATTTTGAAGAAGGTTAAGCAATTCGGTTTATTTATTGCCGTATGATGATTTAATGCGCCTCCAACCAATTATCGCCCACGCCCATTTCGGCCACAAGCGGCACATCATTGGGCAGCAGCATAGCATTTTCCATAGTAGATAAAACCAATTTTTTCATATCCTCAATTTCATCTTTGTGTACATCGAAAATTAATTCATCGTGTACTTGAAGTAACATTTTGCTTTGGGCTTTGGAATTTAAAAGTTTGGAATTTAAAGAAATCATGGCCAGCTTAATCATATCAGCCGCCGTACCTTGTATGGGCGAGTTTATCGCATTGCGTTCGGCAAAACCGCGCACTGTAAAATTGCCCGAATTTATGTCTGGCAACCAACGTTTGCGCCCCATCAGGGTTTGCACGTAACCATTTTTTTGTGCAAACTCTACCGTTTCGGTCATGTATTTTGTAATGCCTACAAATTCCTTTTTATAGTTATCAATTATCTCTTTTGCCTCGGTGCGCGAGATGCCCAAATTGTCGGCAAGACCAAAAGCACCTTGTCCATAAATGATGCCGAAGTTTACACTCTTTGCGCGGTAACGTTGCTCTTTGGTAACGTCTGTAACGGCTACGCCAAAAACTTTGGCTGCCGTGGCGGTGTGAATATCCACGCCACTTTTAAATGCTTCGCACATATTTGGGTCGCCACTTATTGCGGCCACAATGCGCAATTCCACCTGCGAATAATCCGCGCTCATCAACACGTAATTTTCATTGCGCGGTATAAATGCTTTTCTAATTTCTCTACCTTTTTCGGTACGGATAGGAATGTTTTGAAGGTTGGGATTATTGCTTGAAAGCCGGCCCGTGACCGCCACAGCCTGTGCATAATTTGTATGTACTCGGCCCGTATTTGGGTTTATCAAACTTGGCAGCGTATCTACATAGGTATTTTTTAATTTAGTAAGTTGCCGAAAGGTGAGAATATCATCAACAATTTCATGCTTGGCGGCTAATTTTTGTAGCACATCTTCGCCCGTTTTATATTGACCCGTCTTTGTTTTTTTTGCTTTTTCGTCTAGTTGCAATTTATCAAAAAGGACTTCGCCCAATTGTTTCGGCGAGGCCAAATTGAACCGCACACCCGCCTGTGCATACACGCGCTCTTCGGCTTCTTTGGCATCGGCGGTGAGTACTTTGCTGTATTCGTTCAAAAAAGTTTCGTCCACGCGAATGCCCTCGTACTCCATATTTGCCAATACTTTTAGCAGCGGATTTTCTACTTCATAAAATACTTTTTCTACTTCTTTCTCTTTTATCAGTGGCAAAAATTTCTTTTTTAATTGCAAGGTAATGTCAGCATCCTCGGCAGCATAATCGCTTATTTGCTCTTGCTGCAAATCGCCCATATTGCCTTGGTTTTTTCCTTTTTTGCCAATCAGAGTTTCTATAGAAACTGGCGTATAATGCAAAAATTGTTCGGCCAATGCATCCATGCTTCGCTTGCCCTCAGGCTCTATTACGTAATGCGCCAGCATGGTATCAAACACATCGCCCGCCAGCAAATGCCCATAATTTTTCAGTACCAAATAATCGTACTTTAGGTTTTGCCCTATCCAAGTAATTTTTTCATTGGCAAAAAGTGGTGCAAAAATTTTCAAAAATTCAAGGCATTCATTTTTGTCCCTTGGGCAGGGTACATAAAATGCTTGTCCTTTTTTTACTGAAAAACTCATGCCAACTAGCTCGCAAAGAAGCGGATCTAATCCCGTGGTTTCGGTATCAAAACATACTTCTTTGTAGCCAATTAAATCGTCCACCAGTTTTTGTATGTCTTCAGTTTTTTCTATAAATTGATAATCGTGTTCGGTGGTTTCTATGGTTTCAAAGTTTGTAGGTATTTCGTCGGCTTCGTTCAAATTCACTTTTTGCAAGGGCGATTTTCCTGGCGCGGCATTGCCAAACAAATCTGTTTGTTCGCCTTCTTTTGGCGCTACTTTAAATTCTTCACCAAGCACACGCTGCCCCAACGTTCTAAATTCAAACTCCGAAAAAAGATTGATCAATTCCTCCCTATTCCACTCTGACATTTTAAAATCTTCTTCATGAAACTCGCAGGGTACGTCCATTATTATTGTACCGAGTTGTTTACTTATAAGTGCATCAGCTCGGCCAGCAGCCACTTTTTCGCCCATCTTCCCCTTTATGTTTTGGGCATTGTCTAGCACATTTTCTACCGTGCCATATTCTTTCAACAGCTTGGCAGCCGTTTTTGCACCCACACCTTTTATACCCGGAATATTATCTACGGCATCGCCCATTAGGGCAATCATATCAATCACTTGGCTTACATTTTCAATGTCCCATTTTTCACATATTTCTTTGGTGCCCAGTTTTTCATATTTGCCACCGCCGCTTGGGGGTTTGTACATAAAAACTTTATCGTTCACGAGTTGTCCCAAATCTTTATCCGAAGTAACCATATAAACTTCATAACCTGCGTCGCTTGCTTTTTTGCTGAGCGTACCTATAATATCATCCGCTTCGTAGCCTGGGCATTCAATAAGTGGGATATTAAATGCTTTTACCAATCGCTTAATATCGGGGATGGCGATTTTCAAATCTTCGGGCGCTTCTTCTCGGTTTGCTTTATAATCTACAAACATTTCGTTGCGCACGCCCACTTCGGGCGTATCAAAACAAACTGCAATATGCGAAGCGTTTTGTGTTTTTAAAAGATGAACCAACGTATTTACAAATCCAAATTGGGTGCTCGTATTTTTACCATCGGCCGTCATGCGCGGGCTACGAATAAGGGCGTAATACGAGCGAAAAATTAATGCAAAAGCATCAAGGAGATAGAGTTTTTTATCAGGCATGCGGCTAAGTTATAGAATGGATTTGGTAATTCGGCGATTTGATGATTTGATGATGGTTTTATTTACTTCCAAGGGTAATTATTACTGAGAACTTGAATACTATCACAGTAATAAAATTCAGAACCCAGTCCAAAATGCCAAACTTCTTTGTCAAAGTATTTACCTTTCTCCTGAATCCATTGGTCTCCAGTATACACTCGTTGAATCGTCAAATTAAATTCACCATCGAAAAGTACTAATTCAGATATTCTGGAAGAATCGTTAGTATAATTTTCAACTAGATAATCAATCCAATGCAACTTTTTTTTTGGATTTTCATTGTAAACATGCAGGTAGAAGGAATCTTGATATAAAATGTAATGTTTTTTATGTTGTAGCCATGCTTCCCGAGCCATGTTCGAATCTAAATATTCTATTCTGCCGCCCTCTATTTTTTCAGAAATTATATCACTTTCATAAATATATATGTCCGAGTATTCCATAAACTCTTTATGAATTTTACTATTTGTAAGACAAAACGTAAACGAACAAATCACTAGAATTGTAAGAATTATTTTCATTCTCCTAATCCTCTTTCTTCAAAAACTGAAGCAGTTGTTTGCCATCAGCATCTTTAAAAACTAGATACTCGCTCGTTGCATAATAGGTTTTTACATTTCCCATAGCATTATAAAAAGGCTGCGCATAACGAGCAGGAACAATGCAAGCCCGCTTGGTAGCACCGAGTGCGCCAAAGGTTATATTTTTTTTATCGAAAGAAGCAAGCTGCCCAAAATAATTATTGCAGCCATCATTACCACTCACTTTTTTATCCTTCTCATCAAAGCCAATGGTCATAGAAATTCGAGAAACTTCTTCATTACTAGTGCCATCAATATTCTTTAATATCCAATCACCTTCGGGGCTGGCATTTTCAGCTATCGTCATTTTCATTTGCTTGCCTGTTTCTTTATTTTCTATATAAAAAGTTTCGGTGGTGGCGTTGTTTTTTTGTGTGGCTTGCTTTTTCGTTTTACACGAAAAACAAACAGAAAATAGGATGGCGAAAATTAAATAATGTTTCATATTCTGGCTGAACGTATTTTAAAAATTTGTTGAGTATTTGAGCAAAGTTAGTTTATTTTATTTCTATCGAAAATTCAATAGGTTCATCAAAATATGCATGCACAGCTTCACCATTTTTGGTGCCGGCTGTCCATATTTTATTTTTCTCAATGGCTTGGCTCAAGTCTTTTTCGAAGGTTGCAATCATACTTTCAAACTCTTGCGCATTTTCTTTTTCTTCATAATTTATAAACGGAAATTTTTCGGGCAGTATTAAATAATAACTCACCAATTCGCCCATTTTGCTAATGGTAGCCCAGCCCAACCCAAAAGTATATTTACCCACACCAATCAATCTTCGATATTTACGAAAAGCCTGTGATACGGCTACTTGCATTTGAATAATGCATTGTAAGTTTTGCTCCAAACCACTCACCTCGTACTCCTTATAAACAGCCTCGCCATTATATGATTTTACACCTGTCACTTGCTCGGTGATTATCATTTCAACCTCCGTTTGATTTTGTTGTTCTTCATAACTTGTGTCCAGCCCCGAAACGTGATATTGAATATTGGCAATATTGGATTGTGCAGATGTTGGAAGGCAAAAAATGAAGTATATAACAGCTAGTAAAATTGTTTTCATAATCCGTATTTAATTATACCAAAGCATATAGATATTTAGGCTAGTAGCAATGCAAAGCCAAATGAAATAAGGCGCAATTAAAAGCGTTTTGATTTTAAGTTTTCTTCCATAAACAAAAAGAAAATAACCTATCAAAATTGCCAGCGAAATAATAATTATAAGTGCCAAGCCAATCATTTGATGTTTAAAGAAAATTGCATTCCAAATTACATTCAGAAAAAATTGGACGGAGAACAACGCAATTAGTTTATTCCGAGTTTCATACTTGGTGAGGTGCGCCATAAAAAAAGAAAAGCAGAACATGACAAAAAACCACGCGGCGCCAAAAATCCAACCGGGCGGCGTCCACGGTGCTTGGTTCAAGTTTTGATACCAATCGCCGCTTGGGCCTTCGCCTTGTAATATATTACCCAAACCAAGTGCGGCAAAGTTTACGATTAGGAAAAAAATTACTTTTTGGTAGTGTTTCATTTCTTTGGCTATTTAATTTCTTAATACTTTGTAATAGAATTTTGGTTTGTCTTTATAAATGAATTCGATTAAATACACTCCTGTAATTTCAGGTAAAACAATTTCCATGTTTTCGGGTCTAATAGTTTTGAAAGTTGAAATTATTTGCTGCATAGAATTTCGCATGATAATCTCCTCGGGAAGTTTAGTGTTGGTTAAATCAATAAATATTTTACCGTTAGAAGGGTTTGGAAAAATTGAAAAATCCTCTTTACTAAATTCTGAAATGCCTACATTCATTATGTTGTAACATGTCGATGTATCCACACATCCATTTTTGTTGATAATCACAGCGTAATTGCCATTAGCTAATGCTGTAAAACTTTGCGATGTTTTGCCAATTAAAGGAGCGTTTGCATTGGAACAATCTATCCATTGATAGGTAGCTCCGTTTTCCACTGCGGTTAGTACTGGCGAGTTGTTGATTAACGAAGTATCAATAGTAGGGTTTACGGTAAGATTTATTGTAATAAAACTATCACAACCGGCAGTGGTGAGAATGGTATCTTGGTAGGTGCCAGAAATTGTCCAAGAGTAATTATTGCTAGGTGATGTGTAAGAGTTACAAACCGATGGATTAATTGTGGCACTTACATTTTGAGTAATGGTTAGCTGGATATTTATAATACTGTCGCAACCACTACTATTTGAAATTGTATCCTTGTATGTACCGCTGGTCGTCCATGAATACAGATTACTTGGCGATGTATATGAGTTACAAGCTACCTGGCTAATAGTGGTGCTAGAACTATTGTTTATGGTGAGATTGATAGTCAATAGACTGTCACAGCCCGAGTTATTTGGGATGGTATCATAATAAATGGCGGAATTGGTCCACGTAAAATTGTTGCTGGGTGATGTATAGGTGTCGCAAGCAGTTACCGAAAAAGAGTAAGAAGTACTAATGTTAGAAATTATAAGATTAACTGTGATAATACTGTCACAACCCATCGCATTGGCTATTGTGTCAATATAAGTACCAGAATTAGTCCACAAAGAATTGCCACTTGGACTTAAATAACTAGTACAAGCAGTATCAAATATAGTAGCGTACGTACTTGAATTGCATGGGTTTAGTTTTAAAATAAAGGTGCCGAAAGTAGTACTAGGTGTCATATTAAATACTCCTTGCCCAGGATCAAAGTCTGCTGTTACTTTAAAATAGCCACTGGCAAACAAGTCACCATGTTTGTTGAACGACAAGCCGTGACAGCTTTCGTCAAAATTTGTTGTTATTTTTTTATGCCAATTAAAATTTCCTGATGTATCGTATTGAACAATAAAAATATCTCCGCCGCCCTGGGATACTACGCTATAGGTGTTCGGGCTTGGGTCAAAGTCCGTGGTATCCTTGTTTGTGCCCGCGATGTAAACGTTTCCGTGATGATCCAATGTTAATTCGTCAATAATATTGTTGTGATCGCCTATTATTTGTTTTGCCCATACAAAATTTCCTTGCGCATCAAGTTTACTAAGATATAAATCCCAAGGGGTAACTCCTTGACCAATTAGGTTATAAACACCTGGTCCAGGGTCAAAATCTATTGTGTACGTAAGGATTCCCGTGCTATAAACATTCCCTTGGTGATCAACTGCAATTTTACCCCCACGACCATAAAGCGAACAAGGAAATTGCTTTGCCCAAACAAGGTGGCCAGCACTATCAAGTTTTGAAACGAAAATATCGTCACCAGGAAATGCATTCATATTAAATGTTCCAGAGCCGGGATCAAAATCGACTATATTCTGAAAAAAACCAGTGTAGAATAAATTGCATGAGTCATCAATGGCTAAGGAACTAAGATAGCCTTGATTGAAATTACCGATATGGTCCACCCATATTAGCTGTCCCATTGCATCTAACTTACAAATAAACATATCCGAACTGCCTTGGCTAACTTTCATTTGTACATTAGGACCAGGATCAAAGTCAGCTGAATCTTCAAAATTTCCATTGATGTAAATATTGTTGGAAGGATCGGTCACCAGGGCCACACCAAGGTCATATCCAGGGCCACCAATTTGTTTCGCCCAAATAAAGTTGCCATTCGGGTCTAACTTCAGTACAAAAATATCCCAAGAGCCATTTGACGTAAGATTAAAAACGCCCGGTCCAGGATTGAAATCAACGGTTAAATAAAAACGTCCCGTAATGCACACATTCCCGGCAGCATCTATTTTCATATCATGTGCCTGTTCGACTCCCGCACCACCAAATTGTTTGGCCCAAAGAAAATTGCCGTTGCTGTCAAGCTTGGAAACAAAAACATCTTGATTACCATTTGAAGTAAGATTAAATACACTAGGACCAGGGTCGAAATCTGCAGTTGATGCCAAGTCTCCATATGTATAAATGTTGCCAAGACTATCATGTGTTATTTTTGAATATGCAAAGCCCCCTTGTGGCTTGACCCAATCGAATACATAGTTTTGAGCATCAGCTCTGAAAAAAAATGCAAAACAAAATAAAAATGTATATGCATATTTTTTATAACAGAATAATTTTTTCATGTTTTGAAAAGTTTAGAATATTCATTAAAATTAGATTAATCTATTAATCTGTATGCAGACCATACAGAATAATTACTGCTGATTTAATCTACAATAATCATTTGAATATCACCCGTCTTTGGGTCTTCCACATAAACAGTATCACCACTTTTTGCTGGTGGTAAGGAATTGATGTTCATACTTTCTTGCGAAATTGATGTCGTTTTTTTGGTAACAATCATTTGGATATTTCCTGTTACTGGGTTTTCTACATAAGCTGTGTCAAGGTCGCCGGATGCTGCTTTATCCGTTCCTTTAGAGGACACTGAATTGTTGTCCTTCGAAATAGTCTTTGTTTCTTTTTTTACACCGCACGAAAAAATGACGGTCGCGAATAATATTGGCAGTAAGTATTTCATATCTTATGTTGTTTAGTTTTTGATATTGGATAAAATTAAACCCTAAATAATTATTGTACAATTTATATATTTGCCCCGTGCGAATTGAGGTAGTCGAAAATCAAGAACAAGCAAAACAGTGGTTATTATTTCCGTTGGAAATTTATAAGAACGACCCAAACTTTATCCGTCCTTTAGATAAAGATATTGAAGATGTTTTTGACCCTAAGACAAATAAGTTTTACAAATTTGGCGATTGCGAGCGGTGGCTTTTAAAAAATGGGGATGATATAAATATTGGACGCTTAGCCGTTTTTACAAGTAAAAAATGGAAGAACGATCAACCCACCGGCGGCATTGGTTTTTTTGAATGTATCGATAATCAAGATGCGGCAAATTTTTTGTTTGACCACGCTAAGGCGTGGCAAGTGGACCATGGAATGGAGGCCATGGACGGTCCAATAAACTTTGGCGAGCGTGATAAATGGTGGGGGCTTTTAGTAAAAGGTTTTGAAGAGCCACTCTACAACATGAATTATAATCCGCCCTACTACGTGCAACTTTTTGAGAATTATGGTTTCCAAGTTTATTTTAATCAAATATGCCCGGGCATGGATGTATCGCAGCAACTTTCAGAAAAGTTTTTGAAACTTCATAAAAAATATGCCGACAATCCCGACTTTACCGCCGAGCATATTCGTGTGAAAGAGCTGGATAAATTTGCCGAAGATTTTGTAACGATTTATAATAAGGCATTCGCCCAACACGGCGGCGGCAAGGAGTTAGATTTACGACAGGCAAAATTTATGTTTGCCAAAATGAAAGATATTATTGACGAAAAAATTGTGTGGTTTGTGTATCACAAAGGCAATCCAATTGCGATGTGGATTAACATTCCAGATCTCAATCAGTATTTCAAACATTTTAATGGTAAGCTAGGGTGGTATCAAAAATTAAAGTTTGCATGGCTTCGTTTCCGCAAAACGTGTAAGCGTTTTGTAGGCGTTGTATATGGCGTGGTGCCTGAGTTTCAGGGGAAAGGAGTGGACGCTTATATGATTGTAGAATGCTCGTTTGAGGTGCAACCAAGCATGCGATATTTAAAATATGAAATGCAATGGCTGGGCGATTTTAACCCAAAAATGCTAAACCTTGCAAAAAATTTGGAAGCGGAAGAAGTGCGCAGACTTTCAACATACCGCTATCTTTTTGATCGAACAATTGCATTTAAACGGCATCCTATTTTGTAATAAAATTTGAGTGTTCATGTCCAATATTTTTCAAAATCAAACCCAACCGATTCAGCGGTAACTAAAAGAAAAAAAATCAATTTGTAAGCAACGGTTTTTGGAATTATATGGCGCGGGTGAAAGTATCTTGGCACAAAATTTTGAATAAAACTTTTTGATGCTGGGTACAGCGCAGCCGTTTTAAATAGCAATAGTTTTCGCACTGGCATTAATAATAATCTTGGTTTTAGCCTAGAAGATAGAATGGAAAACATTCGCCGAGTGGCAGACATTGCCAAACTTTTTTTGGATAATGGATTGAAACTTATCTTCTCTTTTTTAAGCGAATTTTTGGGACTTAGTTCACCTTTTTATGTATCAAAAAATCCTTCTATTTTGATTTATACCAACCCTCCCATGCTGAAATAAAAATAATTTTGCCCGCCTGAAATGTGCTTATAGCAATGCTGCAATCAAGCTGTATCAGTAGCTCAGGCAAATGTGGACTTTGGGCAAATGGAGATGGATTGTTGGGTGCTATCATGGAATTATAAAACCAATCAGGAAATCGAAAAGTTGTGATTTTTCTAAAGAAATTTTTCAGTGAAGACGCAATTTTTTATAGAGCAACCGTTTGTGTAATGTATAAACCGTGCGCGCAATTCGCACGGGCAATGTGAAAATATAAAGATTACTTTTGGTCCAAACCCCCTTTTTATGAAAACGACTTTTTTCATCTTTCTTAGCTTTTTTATAATTAAAGTTGCGCAGGCACAAACAATGACTGGCACAGTAAAAGATGCAGCTACGGGCAACCCGCTACCATTTGCAAGTGTTTATATTAAAGGTAC